>NZ_CACWVY010000016.1 GCF_902764455.1 uncultured Methanobrevibacter sp. | reverse complement strand
AACTTAAAGGATAAATATTTAGAATCCTTCTAAATATTCCTTTTCATATGCCGAGATAGTCTAGTCTGGTAAGGCGCAGGACTTGAAATCCTGTGAGGTTTCCCTCGCCTGGGTTCAAATCCCAGTCTCGGCGTTTTTATTCTAACTATTTTTTTAAAAACTTTTTATTTTTTTGTCAAACTCTTTTAAATCGTTTACTATGTCATTTTTATTTAACATTTCTATTTTTGGCCGTTTTATCATTATTACTGCAATATTCATTTCGTTTGCAGCTTCGATTTTTTCAACAACCCCTCCGATTTCACCGCTTTCCTTTGTTATCATTACGCTTGCATCATACCTTTCAATCAAATCAATGTTTTCCTCTTTTGTTGCAGCACCTTTCATGGCAATGATATGTGACGGATCAATATTCAGCGCTTCACATTTTTTGATTGAATTTTCAACCTTTAAAATTCGAGGATAGAATCTTTCAACACTAACATGTTTTACAATATCTGCCATGGTGTTGGCTCCTGCAAAATGCAGTACATTTCCTTGAGTGAAATCGCTTGCTATTAATTTTCCTGCATCTTCAAATGATTCTGCATAATGTATGTGTGATGTGTCAATGTTTTCAAGGTTGGTGATAGGTCTTTCAAAGCGAATATATGGAATTTTCAGTTCACGGGCTATTGTGGCTGATGTGTTTGTGATATGCTCTGCAAATGGATGTGTTGCATCAATAAGAATATCAAAATTTTCTTTTTTTATTATGTCTGCAATTTCATCTTTAAGAAGGGGGCGAGCTATTGTATCGTCGCTTCCCGCTTCCTTTGCAAGCCTTGCACCATATTCAGTGGTGGTTGTGGTCAGGATAAATGCATCATAATTCTCTTTAATATGTGTTATTATGTTTGTCGAATCCTTTGTGCCTCCAAGTAAAAAAATCTTCATTTTATCACTTTATCCATTATCTTTTGAGCTATCAGTATTGTTGATGCAACAACAAGTATTATAATCCAGTCTGTAATTCCTATGGAAGTTGTTCTGAATATTATCTGAAGCTGCGGAATGTATAATATTAACAGCTGAAGTAAAAATGATATGATTATTCCAAGATACAGGTATTTGCTTGATTTTTCAGAGTTTGCCCTGCCGTTGAATGCATTTAAAAGCTGATAAACTACAAACAATGTAAATGCAACTGTCATTGCCTTTCTTGTATCTACTCCATTATATATCTCCCAGCTGAATACGGCTATTGTTCCTATTGCCATTACAATGCCCAGGAACAATATCTGGAGAAGTGTGTTTTTGGTCAGTATGTCTCCTCTTTCAGGAGGTCTTTGCATAATGTCCTTTTCGGCTCCTTCAATACCAAGCATCTGTGCCGGCGGTCCGTCCATTACGATGTTAAGCCATAATAGCTGTGCAGGGTTAAAAGGCAGAGGCAAATTTAAAAGTGATGTTCCCACTATTGTCAGTATTGCCCCGACATTTGTGGAAACCTGATATTTTACAAATCTTTTGATGTTGTCATAAATTTTTCTTCCGCTTTTTATGGCTTTGACGATTGTGGTGAAGTCATTGTTTTGAAGTATCATGTCTGAAGCTTCTTTTGCAACGTCTGTTCCGTCACCCATTGCAACTCCTATTGAAGCCTTTTTAAGTGCAGGAGCGTCATTTACTCCGTCACCTGTCATTGCAACAATATTGTCTAATTTTTTAAGTGCTTCAACAATTTTCATTTTCTGTGATGGTTTTACCCTTGCATATACCTGAATTTCTCTTGCAATCTTTAGATACTCCTCTTCTGAGAGCTGTTCAAGTTCTGCTCCTGTCATAACTCTTCCTGTTGTAAGAATTCCAAGGTCTCTTGCAATTGCACATGCTGTCTTTTCATGGTCTCCTGTAATCATGACAACGTCTATTCCTGCGGTTATACAGTCTTCAACTGCTTTTTTCGCATCTTTTTTAGGAGGATCCATCAGGCCTAAAAGTCCTGTGAATGTAAGGTTTTGCTCATCATCATCTTCATCTCTGATTTTATATGCAAATCCGATTACTCTTAACTCATGACCACTCATTTCTCCAACTTTTTCAAGTAGTGTTTGCTTAATTTTATCGTCAAGGATTTTGATACTTCCATCATCATCTATGTATTTACATTTATCTAAAATTATTTCTGGAGCACCTTTTGATAAAACAATATATTTTTCACTGTCTAATCTATGTATAGTGGTCATCATTTTACGATTACTGTCAAGTGGGATTTCATCAATTCTTTCAAGACTGCAGTCATGGTCTTTACAATACTTTAAAATGGCTCCATCAGTCTGGTCTCCAATCACATCTTCGCCGTTTATGGCCGCATTGTTACATAATTTACCAATAAGGTGTGTTTTGTCATTATTTAAATAAAAACTCTCTACTACGGTCATTTTATTTTCAGTCAATGTGCCTGTCTTGTCACTGCAGATGATTGTACATGAACCTAATGTTTCAACTGAGAGAAGCTTTCTGACAATAGCATTTGATTTTGCCATTTCGCTCATTCCCAAAGCCAGTGTCAATGTTAAAACGGCAGGAAGGCCTTCCGGAATTGCAGCAACTGCAAGTGAAACTGCTGTCATAAATGTTTCAACAAGAGGAATTCCCTTAAGAAGTTCCAAAACAAAAATTGCAATACATACTACAATGGCTATTGCAGAGAGAATTTTTCCAAGCTTTCCGACACGCTTTGCAAGTGGTGTTTCCTCATCATCCTCCTGTACGATGCCGGCAATTTTACCGATTTCGGTATCCATTCCAATTTTGCTGACAACTCCAACTCCGTTACCGGTAATCACATTGGAATCCATATAAATGCTGTCATCGGATTCCTTTTTAACGGCATCTGACTCTCCGGTAAGCTGGGATTCATCACAGCTTAAGCGATTGCTTTCAATTAAAATCAGATCTGCAGGTACTTTAACTCCCTCTTCAAGTATAACAATATCTCCGATTGTCAGTTCTTTTGCATTAATTTCTTCAGTTTTGCCATCTCTTTTGACAACTGCAGTTTTGGTAATCAGATTTTTAAGGCTTTCAACAGCTTTTCTGGATCGGTACTCCTGAATAAATCCGATAATTGTGTTTAAAAGAACTGCCAAAAGGATTACTCCTGCATCAATAACATCGCCAATTGCAAAAGATGCAATGGCTGCAATAATTAAAAGAGCAATTAGAATGTCTGCAAATTGTGACAGGAATAAAATAATCAGTGGAGTTGGCTTTTTTTCTTCAATCTGGTTTAAACCGTACTTGCTTTGTCTTTTTTTAACTTCCATATGGGTAAGTCCGTCAGCCGATGTTTTGTATTTGGTTAATATGTCACTCATAACATCACCTTAATATGTAAAAACTTGCTTTTTTGAAATTTTTTAATTTCATTTTAACTCTGCCGGTATTTAAATCTTCGTTTGTAAGTGGCTTTATAATCAGCTGTGCATTTACTGTCTGGGCAAGCTTAACAATATGTGGCTGAAGTTCACTTGGGGGTCTGATTGAATAGATAATATCTGTGTCTTTGTATAAATCTAAATTGGGATTGGTAATATCGTCTTTAACTACAGTATCGTCTGCAGGCATTATGTCTGTTTTTATTAGAGTGATATTTTCTTTTTTTGATAACTCATCAGCAATCATGCTGAATTTTCCAACACCTACTTCGGCTATTTTTGTTGGTTTATCCTGAATTTCACTTAAAATGTAATCTCTAAAATCGTTCCACATTTTTCATCCTCAATTGTATATTAATTCATACAAACTATTAAATACCTTGCATTTTATAATTTATTTTATTATGATTGTAAGAAAGTTTCGCCCTACTGATTTAAAAAGAGTTTATGAAATAGAAAACATGTCATTTGACCAGTCATACGGCATCAAAATATTTCAGGAGTTATATGAAATGGGTATTGGCTTTTTGGTGGCTGAAGTTAATGATTATGTGGTCGGATATGTGATGTTCTGGCTCAAATATGAAAATCAGGGTCATATAATATCTCTTGCAGTTGATAAAAATTACAGAAGAAAAGGCTATGGGACTGAGCTTTTAGCTAAGGCCATAAGCATCTTATTTTTGATTTCAGATACAATTTATCTGGAAGTTAGAGCATCCAACAAGGGCGCTATAGAATTTTACAGGCAATTCCACTTTAAACAGGACAGGGTTGTTCCAAACTATTATGAAAGCGGAGAGGATGCCGTGATTTTATATCTAAAGTCTCAATGAAGTTATGTTTCCGGAAAGAATCTGGCGATATTGCGCAATGATATCTCCTGGAATGTTTCCTGTTGCATATAAAATGATTATAAGTGCAATGTAGAAGATGAAAATTGCCAATTGAATATAACCGTGTTTTTTAAGGCTAGGATTTTTTCTGGTTACAAGATATATTGCAATTATCAGTCCGAGAAGGCCTCCGAGTATTGAAAACAGATATCCAAAAATTACCATGATTGTTTGGAATGTGGTTCTTTTCGGGGCTTCCTGTGCTTTTGGGACTGTTTTGGTGATGACTACAGGATTGATTATGCTGTTGTTTTCCAGTTGGTTTTTAAAGATAAGAGGTGTTCCGCATTTGACACAAAAATCCGCTTCTTCTGGATTTTGAAAACCGCATAATGGACAGGTACCTTCTGTTTTTGGAATTTCCGGAAATTCATGTCCGCATTTTATACAAAATCCATATGCATCATCGCTTGTTGAACCGCATTGTGGGCATCTTCTAAAAACCATACTATCACTTAAATATAATTAATAACACTAGGTTTATATATTTTTTTAATTAATTTTATTATGCTTGTAAAATATAGTATATGTGATGATTGAAAAAATAGAAATCACTCAAAGATTCAACTTCAAACGTCTAAACAGGCATTATGAATGTTTCACGATTGACTTTTTAAACAATGCAGGCTATTATAAAATTTCCGAAAGGGGAAGCGGCGACAAGTTCCTTTCTGAAAGTCCTCTCTGCGATGACTCATGGATTGATATTCTAGTGGATCTTAGAAGCAGAATGACAAGTGAAATCCGAACATTTGACTTTGAAAAGGCTGACAGATTTTTGCATGATTTTAACAAGCTTGATTTATTTGAGGATTTTGAAAGCGAGCAGTTCAACTACTTTGAAAAGATTGAACTTGTCTATTCCTGTATAGTGATTATCTATTCAACCGACGGATTCGCTGAATACAGCTTCAAGAATAACTTCCCGAAAAACTGGGAAGAATTCGGCAAAATCCTCATGGATTGCTTTGGGTTTGATGTATTGCATTTGAACTACCAAATGCAGCTTGCAACTCCTCTTTTTTATGACATCAGAAGTGACGGTGTTTATCTTGACGGAGAGAAATTAAAGCTCAAATGTATGGAATTCGGCCATTACAGGGCGTATCCTTATGAAATGCCGAATCCACGTCTGATTGTAAACTTTGAAAATCGCTGCATTGACGGATACATTGAAAGTGAGCTCACATCTGATGCTGAAAATAAAATTCTGGATTTGCTTTCACGCTATCATGTCTACATGTGGATTTTTGATGATTATCACAGAAAATCCATAGAACGTGACCCTGATGATTTGGAAGGATATGACTGGTATCTTGAAATGGTTTTTGACGGCGATGTCATCTGGCACATATTCGGATATAATGAATATCCTGACACATATGTCCATCTCGGCCGTGAAATAATTGATATAACCGGCATGGATTTGCTTGAAATCGAAACCATTTCAGAGGGTGATTTGAATTTATTTAATAAATTCGGCGATGAAATTTTATCAAAATAGCTATTTTTTCATTACTTATTTATATTATTAAAAAGATAATTATTACTATTATATTAATTTAATTTTTATAGGGATTTACATGGCTGAAGTATCATCAAAAGAATTGTACGAATTTAAAAAAATATTAAAAGAATTGGCACAAAAGAAAGGCAGAGGTACTGAGCTTGTTTCCGTTTATATTCCACCTGACAAACAATTAAGTGATGTTGGTAAGCACATGAGGGATGAGCTTGGTCAGAGTGCAAACATCAAGAGTAAACAAACAAGAAAAAACGTACAGTCTGCAATTGAAGTAATCTTACAAAGAATTCGTTTATACAAACAACCTCCTGAAAATGGTCTGGTAATGTTTGTCGGAATGATTCCTAAAGGTGGTCCTGGAACAGAAAAGATGGAAACTTACGTTTTGGAACCTCTTGAACCGGTTACAACATACTGGTATAAGTGTAACAATGAATTCTTTTTAGAACCTCTCGAATATATGATTGAAGAGAGGGATACCTATGGTGTAGCGGTAATTGACAGAAGGGAAGCTACCATTGCATCAATGAAAGGTAAAAAAATCAATATTTTAACTCATATTACAAGTGGTGTTCCTGGAAAGCACAAAGCGGGAGGACAATCCCAGAGAAGGTTCGACAGGGTTATCGAACAGGCTGCTCACGAGTTTTTAAAACGTATCGGAGACCACATGAACGATGACTTTTTACCTCTTAAAGATGACTTGAAAGGAATCATCATCGGGGGACCTGGTTTTACCAAAAACGACTTTGCAGAAGGGGATTATCTCAACTATGAGCTTAAACAAAAAATATTGGCTATTGAAGATACTTCATATACTGGTGATTTTGGTATTCGTGAAGTCATTGAAAAGTCCTCAGGAGTCCTAAGTGATCTTGATGTTATTCATGAAAAGGAAACTGTTCAAAAATTCTTGAAGGAATTAACTAATGATAAGGGACTTGCTTCCTATGGTGAAGACGAAGTCAGAAACAATCTGACTATCGGAGCAGTGGACACTTTGCTTTTATCCGAAGATTTAACTGCAATGCGTAAAAGGTTTGTCTGTCCAAGCTGCGGCACTGCCAAAGAAGTTACAGTCAAAACTCAATCCGAAGCGGATAAAATTGAAGAAAGATGCCCTAACTGTAATGAACTTTTAAAAGAAGAAGATTCAGTTGATTTAACTGACTACTTTGTGGAAAAGGCTGAAGAGATGAGTACCAATGTTGAGTTCATCTCTACCGAAACCGATGAGGGCATGCAGCTTTTCAGAGCTTTTGGTGGAATAGCTGCAATTTTAAGGTATCATGTCGAATATTAATTTGGATAATTCATCCAAATTCTTTTTTTTATTTATAATAATGATTTAAACCTTCTTCCTGACGTATTCTGTTTATCAGTTGGAAAAACAGATGTTTTGACACTTCAATTTCTCTGTTCAGTTCGACATATAATGAAAACATTGTTCTGTTTTTTGTCAGGTAATTTTCTTTTAGGGCGTCATAATGACTTTTGGGAATTTTAGTTGCGGTCATTCTATCACCATTTGCTATTTTGTATATCAATTTTAAAATTTTACTATTTATTGTAGATTATATTGTTAATTATAGTATATAAAGAGTTATGCTTTTTTTATTTGTATCTAATTTTGTTTAATATTTTTATTTTCTGAGGGGATTTTGTTCGAAATATTGGAATGTGATGTCGGATTTTTTGGACATTTGATTTTTTCACTGCTTCGGAATTTTTATGGTGGCAATCATTTTCCGATTTGTACAAAAATTTTAATTTTAATTAGACATTTTGAATTATTATCTTAAAAGGGATATTAAATTAAATAATAATTTTGCAATTTTGTATATTTTGTTTAAGATAAACATTAAATTTTATGAATAATATTCTAATATTTTATTAAAAATTGAAAAATATTTAAATACTATAAAATCCAAATAATTAACTATATTGTTAAGACTTTAATGATATAATAAATTTAATTCAAATTTTATTTGGAGGAATATTTTTGTCATACGTAGATGAAGTAATTGAAACCATAATTGAACAAAACCCTTCAGAACCTGAATTCCACCAAGCTGTACGCGAAGTATTGGAATCATTAAGGGTTGTAATTGAAGAAAACGAAGATGAATTCAGAAAAAATGCACTTCTTGAAAGATTAACCAATCCGGAAAGACAATTCAAATTCCGTGTTCCTTGGGTAGATGACAATGGACAGGTACAAGTCAACACCGGTTACAGAGTACAGTTCAACAGTGCAATCGGACCTTACAAAGGCGGATTACGTTTCCACCCATCTGTAAATCTTGGTATCATTAAATTTTTAGGTTTCGAACAAATTTTCAAAAACTCCTTGACCGGACTTCCAATTGGTGGAGGAAAAGGTGGATCAGACTTTGATCCTAAAGGAAAATCCGACAGAGAAATCATGGCATTCTGTCAAAGTTTCATGACTGAATTATGCAAATACATTGGTGCTGATACTGATGTTCCTGCAGGAGATATTGGAGTAGGTGGTCGTGAGATTGGATTCTTATTCGGTCAATACAAAAGAATTAGAGGATTATACGAAGGAGTATTAACTGGTAAAGGATTATCATTCGGTGGTTCCCTTGCAAGAACTGAAGCTACCGGATACGGATTATTATACTTCACAAACGCTATGTTAAAAGCAAACGACATTGACATTGCAGGTAAAACCATTGCAGTGTCAGGTGCAGGAAATGTAGCTATTTATGCAATTGAAAAAGCTCAACAATTAGGCGGAAAACCTGTAACCTGTTCCGATTCAACCGGATGGATTTATGATCCTGAAGGAATCGACGTTGCATTATTAAAAGAAGTTAAAGAAGTAAGAAGAGAAAGATTAACCGCATACGCTGAAGCAAGAGAAAGTGCTGAATACCATGAAGGTAAAGGCGTATGGACCATTAAATGTGACATCGCTCTTCCATGTGCTACCCAAAACGAATTGCAGTTAGAAGATGCTAAAACCTTAGTTGAAAACGGTGTACTTGCAGTTGCTGAAGGAGCAAACATGCCAACAACCATTGAAGCAACCGAATTCTTACAAGAAAACGACGTATTATTCGCACCTGGTAAAGCATCCAACGCTGGTGGTGTAGCTACTTCTGCTCTTGAAATGTCTCAAAACTCAGAAAGATTATCATGGACTTTCGAAGAAGTTGACGGCAGACTTCAAACTATTATGGAAACCATTTTCGCAATGTTGCAGGAGCAAACATTGCAGGATTCAAGAAAGTTGTTGACGCTATGAACGCACAAGGAATCGTATAGATTTCCTTGTTTATTTTTTCTTTTTTTAAGTTATTTCAGTTTTATTTAATTTTTAAACTATTTTTAGTTTTATTAATTTAAAATTAACTTGTTTTTATTTGATTTAATTGTTTTAAAGTATTTAATCGATTTAATTTTTTAATTTTTTTAGGGTGTTTTTGGTAGGTTCATTGTGTTTTTGTGCAAAGTCGCACTTCAAAAATTTTTATATTTTTTTTAAATCATATTCTTTGATAGAATAACTTTATGTTTTATTCTAATAAGGAATACTTATTCTCTTAGTGAATAACTTTTATAATTATTCTACTGAAGAATACTTATTCTCTTAGTGAATAACTTTATATTGTATTTAGTGATATATAATAATTGAGGTGTGTATATGATACCGTGGGGAACTAGGGAAAATCTTCGTGAAGATGAATTTTACAATAGGGTTGCAGAAATAGACAATCTTAAAAGCCTTTTAAATACTACATCTAATGGAAATGCGCCACAAATTTTATTGACTGGTCTTAGAGGTGTTGGAAAAACGGTATTTCTTAAAAAAATTAAAAAGGAATTGGATGATGATTACTTGGTGGTATATATCAATTTTTCCAAGGCAGAATGTTATCAAAAAAGAAACATGTCTGTAGTGGGGCTTCTGGAATTTTTCTTTAAAGAATTTCTAATTGAAGCAAAAAATAAGAATTTAAATACTTTGGATAAGAAGATAGAGAAATATTTTAAAGTAAATGATTTTAAAATCAAAGAGTTCATACAGCTTGATAAGTTTCCAATACCTATTTTTGGCGGTGAAACCAATGTTGAAAAATTAATGGATTTTGTTTTAACATTACCTGAAAAGATTCATGAGAACAATTCCGATAAAATAAAAGGAGTGTTGATTTTCATCGATGAATTCCAAATTATTAAGGAATTGGATGATTACAAGGAATCATTTTTATGGAAATTGAGAAGTTATATACAAAATCAAAATTATATTTCCTATGTTTTTTCTGGATCAATGAGTATGCAGGATGAATTGATTTCTGAAATCGCAAGTCAAAGGGGTGCTTTTGGAGGTAGAATGCTTACAATTAACATATCTCCATTCAGCAAAGAAACAGTAAAATCATATTTAACACAAGAGGCTCCAAATCTAAAATTTACTGATGAGGGATTTGATAGGTTCTATAAATGCACTTCTGGAATTCCGGCATATGTTAATATTTTTGCAACATTGCTTCCAAAGGATATTGAATTGGATGAAAATCTAGTAAAATCTGAATTTGAAGATAAAATCAAGGTTATTAACACTCACTTAATTGTAATGTGGGATAAATTAACACTTCGAGAGCAATACATTATAATTTCTTTAATCGATGGGCCTTTAAAAAGAAATGAAATTGCAAAAACACTAAATGTTACTACTGGTTCAATTAGTAAACCTTTAGTTAATCTTCAACACCAAGAATTAGTGATTTTGGAAAATAATTCCTACTATTTATCTGAACCAATACTTAAAAGATGGTTAGAATTAGAATTTGAGAAAACTGGAACATATCCATTTAGATTGGATTAATTTTGTTTAAAAAGTAGGGCGGTTCCACATAATTCTCGCACAAGGAATTGTATAGATTTCCTTGTGTATTTTTTCTTATTTTTTAAGTTATTCTAGTTTTATGTTATTTATAACTTATTTTAAAGCATATTTATTTAAATTTAACTAAAATACATAGGATTTGTTTCTTTTAGGATATTATCGTGTTATTTAGTCAAGTAGATGGAATCCTTTCATCTACTATTTTTCTATTTTTTTGTATTTGTGTTCAGTTAATTCGAATAATGCCGAATGATTTTTATCAAATTCTTCTAAACTTAATGAATTAATTTATATCATAGTTTTTGACATATATTTATCTGTGATAACTATGAAGGTTTTGAAAATACTGATTATCATGCTTGTTTTAATCATGTCGGTGGGTGCCGCCTGCGCAGCGGATGCCGTTTCCGGTGATGATGCAGGCAATGGTAGCCAAGAAATCCTACAAACGGTACAAGAAGACAATATTTTAGAAAATACACAGAATGAAGTTTATACGACTGGTGAAGGGTCATTTACTGATTTGTCTCATGAAATTGGTAATGCAACTGGAGTTTTAAATCTTACTAGGGACTATAAGTTTAATAATGAAACTGATAATGTAATCGGGATAACTATTGAAAATAATAATCTTGTAATAGAGGGCAATGGCCATACTCTCGATGCGGATAACTATGGAAGGATACTCAATATTGA
Organism: uncultured Methanobrevibacter sp.; assembly: GCF_902764455.1. NCBI lineage: Archaea > Methanobacteriati > Methanobacteriota > Methanobacteria > Methanobacteriales > Methanobacteriaceae > Methanobrevibacter > uncultured Methanobrevibacter sp. Next base: position 69,912 of record NZ_CACWVY010000016.1, on the reverse strand, counting down.
TGGAACCAATGTTACATTAAATAACATTAAGTTTATAAATGGAAACCGGTCTCTGGGCAGTGCGATATATATCGATCCTGGTTTTTCCCTGACAACAAATAATGTGACTTTTGAGAACAACACTGCAGAGAATTGTATAGTCTATGTTGAGATGGCAACATATAACAGTAACAACGATAAATTCCTTGATGCAACGGTTTCCGGAACAGGAGTCATATTGGCGGCATCTAGTGTATTGAATGTTGATAATGCTTTGATGATGAGCTCCAAACAATTGTCATGGGGTTTCATTCAATCCATGGGTCAGTCAAATGTCACAGTACTGAATTCAATATTCGCTAATACTACTTCCAATTATTCGGCTGCAATGAAGGTCAGCGGAAAAACACGCGTTAAGAACACCAAATTCATCAATCTGGAGGCAACTATTACTGCAGGAGCCATTGCTGCAAAAGAGTTTGATGAATGCATAATCGAGAATTGTACTTTTGTCAATGTCATTTCAGATAAGAACGGAGGAGCCATATTTTCAGATGTTATGGGTTATCAACATCCGAATACAGGTGCTCTCATAATTAAAGACACCACTTTCAGTAACTGTTCATCCGGTTTTGGGGGAGCCATATTGCACCTGGGAGGCAACATTGCTATAGACAACACCACTTTCACAGATAACTATGTGACCTTTGACGGCGGTGCAGTATACGTATCCAACGCCAATGTTTCAATTTCAAACTCAACATTCGATAACAATTATGCATTGTATGGCGGAGAAAGAGGCTCTTTTGGCGGTGCAATCTATTGTGACATGAGTCAGCTTACATTGGCAGGTTCCAATTTCACACGCAATTGCGCTCATGGGGGTTCAGCATTATATCTCTATGATGCATCATACAATATTTCAGGCAACACATTCAAGGCCAATGCCAATTTCAATGGCAGCTATGATGACATCTTCTCAGTATTCGACAATATTTCGGACATAGGCAATAATACCTATAGCGGTGATGATTCAATAAGTATAGGCAATGTAAATTACGCTACAATAGTTGCTATTGAGGGAATGAACTTAACTTTAATCGACAACAGCATTGACGTGACCACTCTTCCTTCCAGGTTTGATCTGCGTGATTGGGGATGGCTCACTCCGGTCAAAAACCAATTCGGTAAAAATGCCTGCTGGACATTCGGGTCCTCCGGAGCCATGGAATCTTCAATATTGAGATTTTTAGGCATTGAAATGGATCTTTCCGAAAATAACATGGAAGACATGTCATTGAAATACTTTATGTATGGTATGAAACCGTTTACGGAAGGTAATTCTCCAGAAGCTGCTGTCAATTATGCATTAAGCTGGTTTGGAGTATTCGGTGAGGAATACGATGTTTATGACCAGCTCGGTAAAATCTCACCGATTTTTGCAGTCAACAACAGCATTCATTTCCAGGACGTTGTCATCGTTCCGCCTCGTCAAAATTCCACAGACAATGATGCGATGAAATGGGCCATTTTAAAATACGGCGCTTTATTCATTAACTATTGGGCAGTTCAAAGTGCTGGTACTTATCAGTATTACAATGGAACTCCTAAAGTCAACCACGGAGTTACTTTGGTCGGTTGGGATGACAATATGGAAATAGCTGGAGCTCCTGGAAAAGGCGCATGGATCATTAAAAACAGTTGGGGTGCCGATGCTCTGGAGAATGGGTACATGTACGTCTCCTACTACGACACTGGCCTTTCAACAATCTCATCATCATATGCATTCCCTCTGGAAAACACAGTCATATACAATAAGAATTACCAATATGACATTGGCGGAAGGTTCTGGTATTTGAATAATTCAGACCAATATAGAAATATCTATTTGGCCGTTGATGATGATCTGATTGCAGGTGTTGGAACCTACTTCAACGATACCAATGTTGAATACACAATCAGAATATATGTAAACGACAAGTTGGTCCTTGTGCAAAGCGGTCTTTCTCCGTTTTCAGGTTACCATACAGTCAAGTTGGATTCATATGTTCCAATCAAAGAAGGCGATGAATTCATTGTAGAAATCAAGTCAAATGTCGTTCCCATATCCTTTTCTTCAAGGCAGCATTATATTGTTAATTCATCACAGCAATTTGTTGGTGGTGAATGGCAGGATACCACCGTTGCTGGTTATGTCAACTGTGTAAAGGCATACACTCTTGCGGATGATACCAAAGTCATTGATGCTAAGGACATTTCCGTTGACTATGATGGCGACAATTACTTCTCAGTTACGGTAGTGACCGCTGACGGCCATGCAGTCGGTGCGGGTGAAACTGTAAAATTCACAATCGACGGAAAAACATCCTCTGTCAAAACCGACAGCAATGGTGTGGCTAAAATCAAGATAACTAATGTTCCTAAAAAATACACAATGACAACCACATATAATGGAAAATCAGTTAAAAGCACAGTCACCGTAAAACATGTCCTCACAACAAGTAAGGTCACTGTCAAAAAGACAGCCAAGAAGTTTACCTTAAAGGCAACCCTTAAAATCAACGGCAAAGTTGTCAAAGGCAAATGGATAACATTCAAGTTCAACGGCAAAACCTACAAGGCCAAAACCAACGTTAAAGGTGTTGCGCAAAAGACCTTGAGCAAGAATGTCATCAAAAAGCTTAAGAAAGGCAAAACCTACACTGTCAAAGTGACTTACCTTAAGGACACCATTAAAACAACAGTTAAAGTAAAGTAGATGATTGACTTCATCTACTTTTTCTATTACTTTTCATGTCAAATAATTGAGTTTAGATTTAATCTAATCGATATCTGCTTTTTTAATTTTCATTAGATGAACATTTGCATTAATATGGGACTCTTTGCAATTCAATCATTTTTTCAAATGGGTGTATCAAACAGTTTCAAAACTATGTCTTCAATGCCAAAACTCTGATGTTAATGTTAATTTAGGGGCGATAATTAAAAAGTAGGGCGGTATCGCCCAATTCTCGCATGATGATTAGTAGGTAGTTCCTTGTTTTTTTATGTTCTAATTATTGGTTAATTTTTAAAATTAAATAATTAATCTGTGGAAGTTATTCTAAATTGATTTTCATATTAAATTTTTTTAGGTATTCCAAAATATTTTTAAAGCTTTGCCTACATATATTAAAGTACAGGTGAAAAACATGAAAAAAATTTTGTTATTTGTTTTAGTACTTGTCTGTACTGTTGGGATAGTTGCAGCAGCAGACATCGGAAACTTGAAGGTAAGTGACGGATTTGATAACTTGGGCAATGGAAGCTACTCAAATTCAGCAGATAAGATTGAAATTGATGTCTTTGATAAAGATGTCGATGATTTTTTTAAAAACAGTACTGATGTCAATTATACAGTAGTTCCCGGTGCTACTCCAAACACATTTAATTTCACAGACGGTGTAAACAATGAAACAGGTGTAGTTGAACTGATTGAGCTTGACGGTAAAAAAATGGCAGTCTCTTTCTGGACAGATTATAACGGATCTCATGTAGATTTGAAAAAGTATGATGATGCGTTAAACAAGTTCAATCAACTGAATAATGTGACTCCTTTGGATGTTAAATAAGTTTAGAGTTAATTTGGAGATTTTAAATATTCTCCTTATTTCTTATTTTTCGTATATTAATTAATGTTTGAATGCAGATATTTCTTTTTGACAGTTGGAACTTATTTATAATATGTCCAATAAATATCTTATTATGGTTTTTTTGAGTATTGTTGTTCCATGTTATAATGAGGAGGAATCTGTTGGAATTTTTTTAAAGGAAATTCAAAACATACTTCCGGGTAAGGGTTTTGAAGTAATATTTATCAATGACGGTTCCAGTGACAATACTCTTGATGAAATCAGGAATTTGGCTAATGAAAATTCAAATGTCAAGTATTTATCTTTTTCAAGGAATTTCGGTAAGGAATCTGCAATTTATGCCGGTTTGAAGAATGCTTCCGGAGATTTGGTATGCCTTATTGATGCAGATTTGCAGCACCCTCCAAGTCTGATTCCTAAAATGATTGAATCAATAGTGCATGAGGGTTATGATGTTGCCGCTGCAAGAAGGGTTTCAAGAAAGGGCGAACCTAAAATCAAATCCTTTTTCTCCCATATGTTTTATAAGGTATTCAATAGGATTTCACGAATGGACCTGGTGGAGGGAGCAACTGACTTTCGCGTGATGACAAGACAGGTCGTAGATTCTGTAATGGAGCTTTCCGAGTATAACCGTTTTTCAAAAGGACTCTTTAATTGGGTAGGATATAACACCAAATGGATTGAATATGAAAACATTGAAAGAATGGTCGGTGAAACCACATGGTCATTCCGGGCTCTTGTTCGCTATTCCATGGAAGGAATTATAGCATTTTCAACAGTTCCTCTATCCATTGTTATATTTTTAGGATTTATCTTTTCACTCGTTGCATTTGCCTATATGATTTTCATTATATTGAAATATCTGCTTTATTCAGACCCTGTTCAAGGTTTTGCTACAATAATGTCTGTAATTCTATTTTTGGGAAGTGTACAACTGCTTTCAATTGGAATTGTGGGAAAATACCTGGAAAAGACATATACTGAAACAAAAAGAAGACCGATTTATCTTGTAAAGGAATCAAATATCAATGAGGATTAAGTATGAAAATGATAGCTATAGATAGGGAACTTATTTTATACGTTGTTTTTGGATTTTTCACATTTGTGGTTAATTTTGTTACCTATTTCATTTTTGTAGGCCTTGGACTCAATTATCTTATTGCAAATGCCCTTGCATGGTTCTTTTCTGTGCTGTTTGCATACATCACCAACAGAAAATGGGTATTTGAAAGTAAAAGTCCTGATATCCTAAAGGAAATGTCTCTCTTTTTCGGAGGAAGAATCTTTTCAGGTGTTGTTGATACAGCTTTGATGTATCTTTTCATTGACGTTCTGGTTTTAGGTGATTTCATTTCAAAAACAGTCGTTCAGATAATTGTAATCATTTTGAATTACGTTTTCTCAAAGCTTATTGTATTTACAGAAAAAAATAAAGAATAATTACGTCAAAAAAAGTTTTTGACGCAATCGTTTATTGTTATTTTGTTGAATTTGTATTTATTAGATAGAAGGCATAGTGTCCGGCGTCATATTTTGAGCTCAGATTATACTTGTCTTCGTATTTCTTGTTTTTATCGGTATGTTTCCAGTTTACAAGATACACGTTTTTGCCTGCACTTTTATTTAGAATCTGATCCAGGTCCTTGCAGATTTCAACGTCGTCACTGTAGTAATATGTGTCACTTACCGTGTACTGTTTTGTCTTGTTCAAATCAGTGTGCAGGATTCTGTATCCGTAATCGGTATTGTAGACAACTACTGTGCTGTTGTTGTTGATGCTGTCAAGGAATGTGTACTTTTCATGATTGGTTGTCATTCTTGAATCTATATCATGGCTTGTAATTGTCAGACTTGCACCTGCCAGTACAATTACCAGAATGAGCGCAACTAAAAGAAGTCTGTTGTTTTCAATTTTACCTATAATGATTGAAGCTGAAAGCCAGAACAGTCCAAACAGCGGAACAAGATATCTTATTCTCATGGTGTTTTCAAATGAAAACATCAAAGAGATTATTCCGATTCCTATTGTTGCATACATTATGAATATTCCTGAAGCTGCAAACTTGTCCTTTTTCTCGTAAATCAAGTATAAAATCAAAATCAGAAATACCAGTGCAACTATCTTGAATATTATGCTGTCGGCTCTGAAGTTTTCGCTTTTAATTGCAAATCCTAACATATAATGCACAAGGCTTGACATTTCAAAGCCTTCATGTGATCCTGCAGCTTCGGTTGAAATCTGGCGAATGAAAACAAGTCCCCATGGAGCATAAAGAATAATCAGTGCCAGCAGGGATTTCCCAAATTGTTTTAGCTTGTCTTTCTGGTTGGTCAGAATTTCCACCAGAATAATCAGATACATCAGTGCACACGGGATTGCAAAGAAGTATTGTGTATAGGCGGATAAAAGCGTAAACAGTGTCAGAAGCACCCAAGATTTCTTGTCCCATTTGGTCATAACGTCATTATAATAAAGGAACGCCATCAAAACAAAAAATAGTCCCCATGAATACATCCGGATTGTCAGAAACTCCACGAAAAAGTCACTCATGATTCCTATGCTGAATACAAATAGTCCTGCTGTCAGCCAGCCGTAATCCTCGCGGATTTTTGTAGCTGAAACTATCATAATAAGAATGTATGGGATTATTGATGCGACTTTTAAAAGATAGAGATTGTCCAAACCGAAAGGAGTCAGCAAATACAATATCATATAGTACAATGGAGGATGGACGTCATGAAATGCCACCTTCATTCCATCGATGAAAGGCAGATTCACAAGAGTGTATGTCCAGTATTCATCAACGTGGATAAAGGTATTTGCCAGAGGGGAGATAAACATACAAAGCAATATTACAATTGCCACTCCAAAAAATAATATACCTAACAAGTCTCTCTTTTCATACATGTTGGTATATTTATAAGAGATATTATTTAATCATTATTTTTTAGTTTAACATTTACAAACTCATCATAGGTTATGAACCGGTGGCCATGATTTTTAAGCATCTTTACAAGATTGTCCAGACGCTTAACCATCTCGCTTCCGCTGTGGTTTTTTATGATAAATGGCATGTTGAACTCAGGATGCTCTTTAAGCTCGTAAAATTCCCACGGATGGAAATATGTTACGAAATATCCGTCGTGGTTAAGCACACGGCGAACCATTCGGTGATACAGTCCTTCAGGCAGGTTGTGCAGTGAAAGCCAGAACAGTGGAAATCTTAAAATTGGTGTTACTGAAGCGGGAATCTGCATGACTCCGTCTTTCATAAACCATGTTCGGGGTGTTCTTAAATTCATGTAACGGCCAGGAATAAATGCCGGATTGAGTGATGAATTGTACCTGTATCCAACACGCTTGATTTCAGATTCCACAACCGGAAACATGCGTGGCTGGCGATAGCCTGTTACTGTAAGGCCGGTAATGCCTTCGACGATTTCCTTTGAACGGGCAAAATCAGTCTCTTTAGGCTGCCAGTGATCCACTCCGTGGCATGCAACTTCGTGACCTTCCTTAATTATGCGTTCCATGACCTCAGGTGCATTTTCGGCAAAGTTTCCTGTACAGAAAAATGTCGCCCTTACGTTATTTGACTTTAACACGTCCAAAATAAGATTTGTGCCTTCAACGGACACTTTCATTCCTTCTTCAAGAGAATAATCTACGCCATGCTCTAATGGTCCGTCAAACTCTTCAATATCAAAACTCAGTAATATCATGTTTTCACTTGAAAAATAAAAAAATAAAAAATAGAAATAATAGCCGATTGTAAGCTATTATTTAAGTTAATTTATCACGTTACCGTCCTCATCGTAGTTGACATATCCGTCTTCATCGTAGTTTATCAATCCGTCTTCATCGTATTGAGGCAGGTCGCCGCTGTCACTACGTGAACTACTACTACTTGAAGAAGAGGATGAACTTTGTGACGGAGTGTATGAATTGTCAGATGAATATGATGAGTCTGATGAACTCTGTGAGTCTTGTGAGTCATCATTGTTATCCTGATTGTCTTCTGCAAGGGTTTGCTGAATGAGTGTGCTGTTTGCAATAGGATCGTCAACAACTTCTCCTTGGACTGTTATTTTTTGTGAAAGGCTACATCCTGTAAAGTTAGCATCTCCATCGTATGTTATGTTGATGTTATAGTCGCCTCCAGTTACATTTTTCAGCTTGACGATTGCAACTCCTGTCGTATGAGTTTTAACGGTTTTTTCATAAATAACCTTATTTTTCTTATCGGTAAGTTTAATATGGACTGATTGATTTGCGAGGGCACCCTTTTCATTATCTTTCAATTTTATATATAAGGTACCGTTTTCTCCAATGTTTTTTTCGTTTAAAATTTCAATACTTGTTGATTTGGCATCTATTTGAGGAGCCAATATGATTGCTGCGATAACAACTGCAACAACTGCAATTATTCCAAGTATTATTAACTCTTTCTTATCCATGCTATCCCTCATTAATAAGATTTTAAATTTATGTTATATAATATTTGTTAAATTTAGCATTTAAACGTTAAGGTTTTTAGTTTCATTTTTAACAGTTTCATTAGAAACATTTATATGCTCTTAACTCAAAGTATAATCATGGATAGTGAAATGTTTGACAGGGCACCCTTTGCGGCATGGATTCATAATATTTCTAAAAACCAGCTGAAATATCTCAATTTGAAGCTTGGTGATATGAATCTGGATTATGATTTAAGATTTATATTATTCATTCATGACCGTCCGAATTCATCACAGGACGATTTGGTAAATTTCTCAGGTCAGAGCAAAGGAAACATAGCCAAGATTGTAAAAAAACTTGAGGATGATGGATATATAATAAGAGAAATCAATCCTAAAAACAGACGCAAATACATGTTAAATACAACACCAAAAGCCAATGAACTGGTTCCAAAGATAAGGCAAATCTCAAGAGACTGGGAAAGTGAAGTGGGACTGACTGATGGCGATGAGGAACTTAAAAAAAGAATAAAAGAAATTTCAATCAATTCAATGAAGATTATATGGGAGTAGTTATTATGAAAATAGAATTTGAAACATATGTCATATTTATTTCATTCATTACATCCTTTTTTGCAGTGTTTTTATCAAACGGAATAATCATTGGTGTTCCGGCTATTGCACAGGAATTTGTAATGAACAATGTAATCCAGAACTGGATTCCAACAATATTTTTCCTTGTTGTGGCGGTATTTACCGTTCCGGCAGGTCAGATTTCAGGAAAATTCGGAGTTAAAAAATCACTTCTTGCAGGAATCATCGTGTTTCTGCTGGGATCTATCGGTGCAGTCCTTTCCTTTTCAACTGAATCATTTCTGGTATTCAGAATCATTCAGGGAGCAGGAGTTGCATTTTTAAATGTGTCTGCAATGGCAATGGTGGTCCAGGCGGTCAAACCTCAAAATCGTGGAAAGGCACTTGGTTTTACAGTAACAGGAGTATATCTTGCAACATCCCTTTCACCAGTTATCTGCGGATTTCTGGTACACAATCTCGGATGGAGGGCAATGTTTTACTTTGTAATTCCATTTTTGGTATTATGTATTATTTTGATGGCAGTAAAAATTCCGCAGGAGTGGAAAACATATGAAGGCCAGCCTATCGATAAGTTAGGTTCAATATTATGGGCAATAGGTATTTTGACATTCATCTACGGATTTACATCACTTGTAACCACTCAGGGACTTGTTATGACAATAGTGGGGCTTGTGATTTTATGTATCTTCGGCGCCTATGAGCTGAGACAGTCCTCACCGGTATTCAATATGAATCTGTTTAAAAACAGCAAGTTCACATCATCCAATGTGGCTGCACTGTGCAGCTATCTGGCTATTATGGTTGTAACAACCATTTTGAATTATCATTTCCAGTATGTCCGTGGATGGGATGCACAGATGTCAGGTATGATACTGATTATTACTCCAATCATCATGGCTATAATGGCTCCGAATGCCGGTAAGCTCTCAGACAGAATCCATCCCCAAAAACTTGCTGCAGTTGGAATGAGTATTGCTGCAGTTGCTCTTCTGATACTTACATTTTTAAACGGCGACACTCCGATTTACTTTGTCATATTGGCAATGATTCTGCAGGGTATCGGTATGGGACTTTTCTCAAGTCCGAACATGAACGCAATCATGAGTTCAGTTCCTCCGAAATATGCTCCAACAGCTTCTGCTTCACAGGCAACAATGAGAACAATAGGTCAGACCATGAGTTTAGGGCTTCTGACTTTGATATTTGCATGGGTAATGGGCAACCTGCAGCTTGAACCCCAATATGCTGCAATGATTGTGCAGGCTTCACAGATAATCTGCGGAATCTGTACTGTTGCATGTGTCCTTGCAATATTTGCTTCCCTTGTGGGAATACGCTCAAAAGATGAATTCAACACAAAAAGAGAATAAATTTAAGATTGTTGGCTTGCCAACAATCAATTCTTTTTTTTTTAATGATTAGATAGTTTAACATTAACGTCAACCATTTTATGATATAAAAATATATTAATATCTAATTTTAATAGTGATTAACATGAAAAAATATATTTTAATAGGACTTGCTGTAATGGTCCTTTTAACATTAACAATGGCTGTAAGTGCAGTTGATTTTGAAAGCGGAGCAATTCAGGGTCTGAATGTCACAACTGACATTGACGGTGCATTCAGCATAGCTCAAAGCCAGAACAAAACTGTTGCAATAATATTTGACCAGGACAGCTGTGTTTACTGTGACATGTTGAAAGATAATGTTTTAAGTGACAAAAATGTCCAAAAGGAACTTAATGAAAAATGCATTGTTCTTTTGGTTGACATTAACAAAAATCCTCAAATTGCCGGCAAATATCAGGTTTTCGGAACACCTGTAGTTCATTTTGTTGACGGCAACGGCAAGACAGTCCAAAAAATTGAAGGTTATGTGGAAAGTGATGAGTTTTTAAGCGCTCTTAAGGAGATTTAAATGGAAATACTTCCTTTTATTTCCTTTTTTACAGGTGTAATTTCAATATTGTCACCATGTATTTTGCCTATAATTCCGATATTTGTAGCTTTCAGCTTAAAGACAAAAACAAAAACTGAAATACTGGCATTCGTTTTGGGACTTTTAAGTATCTTTGTGGCCATAATATTTCTTACAGGATTTTTCACATCCATTGTTTACGGCTATATGTTTTATATCCGAATAGTCTCTGCTTTAATCCTTCTTGTGATTGGAATTATGATGCTTGCCGGACGCTCCATTTCTTTTGGAGCAGTTTCTTCTAGAAGCGGTGAAGGTGTAGTCGGATCATTTATTTTAGGTCTTTTAACGTCAGTTTCTTGGACTCCGTGTTACAGCGCATATCTTATTTCTCTGATTGCACTTCTTATGGGTTCCGACAGTGCTTATGCAGTATTAAACATTTTACTGTATTGTTTTGGTTTTGCATTGACATTGTTTGTTTTGAGTTTTTTAATTTCAAAAATCGATTTGGACAGGCTGATTTCAAAAACAAAATATATCCCTAAAATATTTGCAGTTCTGATAATTTTAGGAGCAGTCTATTTGATGTGGGAATCTCTGAAAGTACTTATTTAGTGACTACTTTTTTTTTTCAAAATATTAATTAAAGTGTTTCGATAAATCATATTATTGGTGTTAAAATGGCTAATTTCGATTCATTAGAAAATGCAAGAGAATTTTTCTACAAGGACAAATTCGCAGTAAATACTGGAATAACATTAGATGAATTAACAGAAGGCGAAGCTATCTGCAGCTTGGTTTTAACAGATGAACATAAAAATGCATATGGCGGTGTGATGGGTGGAGTAATATTCACACTGGCAGATTTTGCCTTTGCAGTTCTTTCAAATCAGATTCACCAGCTCACTGTTGCCCAGCAGGTTGACATTCACTATCTTTCAGCTCCAAAAGGGGATAAACTGACAGCCAAAGCTACATGCAGAAAAAACGGCAGGACTTCTTCTATTGTTAATGTTGACATTTCAGATGATACTGGCCGTGATGTTGCCCAGTTTATTGGAACTGGCTTTAAATTATGATTTAATTTATTATCTGCTTTTTTTCTTTTTACCTATTTTCAACCTAACCATTTAATTTATATGTCATGAACAAGTTATATTATAATGACTAATTAACAAGTCGTGAAAAATGCCGTTCGAAGTTGCACTGCCGTAGCTTCGAACTTTTTTTTATTTTTGTTGACTGATTTTTAATGGCATATACTTGCATAAACGATTAAGTAAAATATGGTTTTTACATTTTATTTTGATTTATTTGATTTTACATTTCATAATTTTGATTCTTAGGGTAATTTTTAATTTTTTTCTTGCGGTGATGGTATATCAACTTCATATGAAATCATATTTTTGAATCAAAACAATTTTCTTTTTATGCACTAATTTATTATTTTGGCCTAAATATTGTTTTAAGTTGCTTATATTATTTTTAATTGTATAATTGCTCTTATTTCAAAGATTAAACTTATATAAGTTGCTAAATAATATTATACATGCATGATTTAATTTCCGGAAATTAGAAGGAGGGATAAATGTGTAGTAAAAAGAAAACAAAAAGAATGGACAAGCCTTTAGATTCACTTGCAAAAAGACAGGCTGCATATGCCGGTGATGTAATTCATGAATTTTTTGAGCTTCCTGGAAAATATGTGGGGCCGTTAGCTAACGAGTATCCAAATGCAAGTGGTAGTGTGCCAAGAGTGGATTCATCATATCTTGCAAAGATTGGTGAAAAAATTTGTGTCGTCAACAGGGAGGATGAAAGTGGCAAGGTTAATAATGAAACTTATGAAAAAATCAATAGGTATCGGGTTAATCTGGAATATGCAACTGAATTGCCGGTAATGTCTTTTTTGACTTCAGATCAGGTTCCGTCAATAAGTTCTGATGTGATTCATAGGTCACCAACATTGATTTGTAATCCAAAAAGCATTGTCTATTCAGATTTGGGTGGTATGGAAAGATTAATTAATGTAAGGGATAGAATATTAAACAATGAGGTTTTGGATAATGTTGATGCGATGAATTTGATTATGATTCCGCGAATGTATAAGGAAAATCAAAATCAAATTCTTGAAATAGTTTGTCAATTGCTTAAATTACTCAAAATCGAAGATGAAGAATTCAAATTAGAATTGATATTTGAGATGAAATGTGTTATACATAAATATGCAAAAACTTTAAAGGATATTCAACGCTTAGAAGAGGTGATTGGATTGCAAGAAGCTAAAACTGCTATGGATTTTCAAAAACAATTGATTTTTAATGAAGGTTTCGATTCTGGGGTATTGAGCAAGGAGAGTTTGTTATGGCTCTTAAAATTAAGGAGGAACTTGGTATTGAAAAAGCTTTAGAGTTGAGTAATTTTTCAAGAAGTGAGTTGGAAAGCGGTAAATTGGATAGGTAATTTTTTTTCAAATCCCTATTCCAGAATTTCATCAATCAGTTCTTTGGCGGTCTCACCGTCTTTCCAGTCAACAATAACAACTATTGCTGTTTGTGATGAGTTGATTTCAATTATTTTTATATTGTTTTTTCTAAGCTGTTCTGTTATTGCAGCTATTATTCCCGGTTTTTCAATGATGTCAAGACTTACAATGGTAATCATTGCTGTGTCCTGACCCAATGAGAGGGAATTGAATATGTCGCTTGCTAAAACAAAATCATGCAGTATGTGATATGCTTTTTGGGCTTCCTTTTTGTCTACAAAAATGGTAATTGAATTGTCTGTGACTGATAATTTGTAGATGTTCAAATTGTTTTCGGCCAAATGATGTGTCAAATCGGAAAGTATTCCTTCTTTTGACAATAGTGAATCTCCCACAATTGCTATTATTGAAAGAGGATAGTCATACAGTGAAATTGTTTTCAGTGTTGAGTCTTCAAAAGGACCTATAATTTCTGTTCCGCTTGCTGTGAGGTCAACATGTGAACAGTTGATAATTTTTGCATACAAATCTTTGGTTTTATATTTCAATGCGTGAGGATGTATCAGTTGCACTCCTTTGGTTGAGAGATTTCTAAGTTCTTCAACGGATATTTCCTTAACCAGTTTGGCCTTTTCAATCTGTGCAGGATCACTTGACATAACTCCGTCAACATCGCTTACGATAATTATTTCATCTGCATCAAGTGAATTTCCAATTAAAAATGCAGTAATGTCACTTCCGCCACGGCCTAATGTTGTTACTTCTCCTCCAGGTCCTTTTCCTAAAAAACCGCACACAACAGGAATTATGCCCTGATTTAAAAGGATTTTCAGGGTATTGATTTTTGCCTGGCTCTGCATCAGATCAATTTTAGCCTCTAAAAAATTAGTATCAGTTACAATAGGCCATAAATCATTATATGGGTCGATAACTTCTGCTTTTGCACCCTGGGCTTCAAGGGCTGATTTTAATAGTCTTGCACTGGTTCTCTCTCCCATTGCCATAATTTCGGCTTTTTGGGAATCTGTCAAAAGCCTGCCAACAGCTTCAGTGGAAAGCTTTATGAGCTCATCAGTAGTGTTGCTTGTAGCTGAAGCTATTACTACTACTTTATTGCCTTTTTCATATTCTTTTATGACAGATGCGGCTGCATTTTTAATTTTTTCACCGTCTGCTAGTGCATTTCCATCAAACTTTGCTACTATCAAATCCATTAAATTCACCTATTATTTTAATTTCTGTTTTTTGATTTTAATAAAAGTTTTTGTAATTTTTCATATTCTGATTGTAATATTGATTTTTGCAATATATTTGATTCATTTTTTTTTAAATGGGGTGTCTTATTCTATCTTGAGCTAAATATTAAGATACGCATGTTAAATTTCATTTAAAGCACAATAATTACTTTTTAAAAAGCATAACCTTATATATGTTGGATTTTAAATGATTAATTACTTATTTGTAGGTTATAGTTTATTTATTGAAGTTTAAAAAAATTAAGGAGGTTTTTACTGTGGGTAAAAAGCAAATCCATCACATTAATGACCGGACGTTGAAATACCAGATGGCAGCTCAATGTATGAGGCAACATCAATATTTCAGCTTGCCTGGGGAATTTAAAAGCAGATTGCCTCAGGAAATAATTTTTCCTAATTTGGATTCTGGGAGGGTTGATGAGTATTATCTTACTGATGGGGGGGGGCTTTTGATTAATTTTGAAGAAGAAAGTGGTGAAATTAATGAAAAAACTTTGAAAAAATTTTCAAAGTATATTCTTTTTGCTAGTTTCATGTATTCGGGGATTGTGTATTTGGTGGTATTGTGCCATATTGATCCGAAAAAAGAATTTGAATTCTATGAGTATGCACCATCACTTTTCATTAAAATTCATTATATTTATATCAGTCAGGATGAAATATGGGAAAAATATGATAATCTTATTAATAAAGTTAAACATAGAGAAAAATTAACTGACATTGAAGCACTTGACTTGGCATTTGTTTCAAAATTTATTTCAAAAAAATTTGCTCCTCCTGTTGTGGAATCATTAGCTCGCTTATATAATGATGCAATTATTCAAGATAATCTTCTTAAAATTGACGTTGGAGTTATTCTTGGAGGGATGATATTAAAAAACATTACAAACACTAAAAAACAAAAAAGGTTGCTGGGGATGATTAACATGAGACATATTGAAAGTGAAATTGAAAAATTAGTATATGCTGAATTTGGAGATCAGCTTGACAAAAAAGATGAAGAAATTGAATTATTAACTAAAGAAAATGATTCTATGAGTGAAAAGATAGATTCTTTAAATCAGCAAAATTTGAAATATAAAAATCAAATTTCTAAATTAAAAGAAATTGGGGATATTGATTCACCTGAGGCTCGAAAAATTATCAATTCCTTGCTGTTGCTTTAATTAACTGATGTTGTAGTTATTTTTTCAATGATTCCAAAAAAAGGTTGATTTATATGATTAACGGAAAACCAGTTAAAAGTCTGCTTGAAGAATTGGTATATGATGAATTTGGAGATCAGTTCGACAAAAAAGATGAAGAAATTGAATTATTAACTAAAAAATGATTCTATGAGTGAAAAGATGGATTCTTTAAATCAGCAAAATTTGAAATATAAAAATCAGATTTCTAAATTAAAAGAAATAGGGGACTTTGATTCGTCTTAGGCCAAGAAAATTATCAGTTCATTGCTGTTGCTTTAAATCATTGATTTTTTTCTAAATTCAGCAATGTCGTAAAAAATAAAAAAAGAAAATAAGTGAATTAATCACTTATTTTTTAACTTTTACAGTTTTCTTAACAGTATCTTTCAAGTAAGTTGCCTGGTAGGTTATTTTTTTACCTACTTTGAGTTTATTCAGCACGGTTTTTGTTATGCTTATTTTTGCAACTCCTTTTTTATCGGTTACTTTTTTATAGGTTTTGCCGTTGAATTTGAAAGTAACTTTCTTTTTGGCAAGGTATTTTCCGTTAACTTTTGCTAAGTTAGCTTGCAATACAAGTTTTTTAGCTGATTTTTTAACGGTTACTGATTTAAGTGTTACAATGTGTTTTACAGTTAGTTTGGCAGAAGCGGATTTATCTAATGCCTTTGCTGTCACAGTGTATGTTTTTGGTATTTGAGTTACTTTGAATTTGGCAATACCGTTTGTGTCTGTATTTACTGTTTTAAATGTTTTTTTATCAACAACAAATGTTACGGGTGTGTTTACAGCTAATTTGCCATCTGTTCCATAAACAGTTGCCTGGAAGTATTTTCCAGCATTATACTGTACGGATGTGGCTTTTACAACAATAACTGGGTCTACTTTAACAGTTCCATTCACGGTTTTTGTAATCGGTGCGTATTTTGCATCACCTGAATAGCTAATTGTTGCAGTGTAGTCTCCTGCCGGGATATCGTCGACTGTTATACTTGCAGAACCGTCTTTGAGTTCTTTTGTATATGTTTTATCGCCGATAGTTACAGTTAAAGTACCTGTTGCATCACTAGGCATGTTTATTGTGAATGTAGGAGTGCTTTCAGAAGTTTTGTTTTCATCTGCAGATGGTGCAAACGGATCTACTTCTGGAGTTATTTGTTTTTGGCTTACTTTGTATTGTGCTGTTTTTTCGGCTTGTGTGAAGTATGCATCTCCTTCGTATTTGACTGTTATTGTGTGGTCTCCTTCAGCCGGTTTTGTGATTGTAAATGTTCCTTTTCCGTTGCTGATGGTAATTTCTGTTCCGTCAACTGTAACTTTTCCGGTTGCATCCTTGTTGATTTCAACATTTACTATGGCATCTTCGCCGATAGTGACATCTTCAACGCTCACTTTCAGTTCAGGATTTCTTAGATTGACAGTTGTGTTTACAGTTTTTGTAATCGGTGCGTATTTTGCATCACCGGAATATTTTATTGTAGCTGTGTAGTCTCCTGGAAGAATATCGTCGACGGTTATACTTGCAGAACCGTCTTTGAGTTCTTGGGTGTATGTTTTATTGGCAATTGTTACTTCGAAAGTTCCTGTTGCGTCACTTGGAAGGTTGATTGTGTATGTCGGACTTTCACTTTCTGTTTCGTTTCCGCTTTGCGGAACAATAGGGTCCTCTTCAGGAGGGAACTCTTTTTTAGAAACTTTGTATTGTGCTGTTTTTTCGTCTTGTGTGAAGTATTTGTCTCCTTCGTATTTGACTGTTATTGTGTGGTTTCCTTCAGCTGGTTTTGTGATTGTGTAAGTTCCTTTTCCTTCAGTGATGCTTATTTCTGTTCCGTCAACTGTAACTTTTCCGGTTGCATCCTTGTTGATTTCGATGTTAACTGTTGCATCATCACCAACATTGACGTCGGACACTTTTACGGTTAATTCAGGATTTGCTTTAGCATATATATTAACTTTTGTGAAGTTTGTTGCATTTTCGTATTTTTCATCTCCTTTATAGGTGACGGAGATTGTGTGTTCTCCGAGTGTTAAGTTGGATATGCTTGTTGTTGCTTTTCCATCTGTTAATGCAATTTCCGCATCATTAATGATTACATTTCCGGTTGCACCTTCAATTAGGACCTCTACACTTAAATCACTTTCTTCAACAATACTTTCATCTGCTTTGATGATTATTGTTGGGATTAGTTTGTTCACGTTAAATTTACTTGTTTTTTGAGCCTTTTTAAATATGTCGTTTCCTGCGAATATGACTTTAATGTCGTAGATTCCTGCACTTAAATCTTCAATGCTTATACTTCCTTCACCGGTAATGACATTAACAGTGTATTCTTTATTGTTGACTGTTACATTGACTGGTGCGGTGAAGTTTTCATTAGCCTGAATGCTTATGACTGCAATATCTCCGACATTTATGTCCTCTGCATTAACGGTTATTTCAGGATTGATCAATTCGGTTTCAGCACCTGATGAGTTTACGGCCATGTCTTCAAAGCCTTCATATTTTTCATCTCCTGAATATGAAATGATTATTTCATCACCGACTGCATCAATTACTGCTTCTCCATTTTCTAATTCTGCACTGAAATAATTACCATTGATTTTAACAATTACAGAACCTGTTGCATCATCGTCAAACTTGATTTTGGTGCTTTCGGTTGTGTTGAATACAGTCACGTCACTTTGCATGTTCAATACGTTGATGCGTATTTGTTTGCCTTCATAAATGGATCCGTATGAGGAAAAATCATAATTCTCGTCTACATAGTTGAATCCAAAGTAGTTTAATCCATGAGGCAGTTCTGATAGAGAAATATTTGCTTTTCCATTGATTACTTTTGTTTTAACTATGCTTTCTTCACTTTCACGGGCATTGACTAGTCCATAATATACTGTAAGGTTTCCGTTGTAGTCATCACCGAATATGAACTGTGCCTGTTTGTCTTCACCGATTGTCATGTTTTGAGGAACTATAACCTCAGGAACTAGGTATACATACGCTTCAGAATCTATGCTGTATTTGTCATTGTTGTATTTGTATTCCATTATATTGAATCCTAAATCGAGTTTGCCGGTTAAATCCACATTGACTTTGCCGTTGACTATTTTTTGTGGGGTTATCGGTTTGTCATTAATGTATACATTCAAATCTCCATTTATGTCATCTGCAAATTCCAATGGAATGATAACTTTGTCGTTAAATGTATTGATACGGCTGTATTCTCCGGTTACTGGTTCTACATATATTGACTCATATTCTGTATATACATCATAGTCATAATCCTCACTATCATATTTTGCTTCAAGCTGGTATTCTCCATATTTTAGGCCGGAAATCACTATCACTGCTTTTCCATTTACCAAATCAGCTTTTTTATACAGTAAATCGTCTATATATACATAAAGTGTACCTGTTGCATCATCAGGCAATGTTAAGCTGACGGTAGTGTTTTCACCATACTTGAGATATGTGTTGCCAACATTTATGGAGTAGTATTGCTCGCTGGCAGGTGTTACTGTAACTTCTGCAGTGTCTATGATGTATTCAGGATATTTCTCATCGCCTAGGTATTTTGCTGTGATTTCATAGTTTCCGACGTTTAAATCAGAAATGATGAATTTTGCAGATGCGTTTGTGACATCTTTGGTGTATGTTTTATTGGCTATTGTTATTTCAATTTTACCTGTTGCATCCTTAAGCATTTCTACTGTTATCTCAGCATTTTCGCCTTCATTTATATAGGAATCTTCAAGGTATACTATTCCTGAGTATATTGTGTTGAATTCACCGCTTTGAACTTTTGAGTGATGATTTTTGTCTCCGGAATAGAGTACTTCGTAGCTGTGTTTTCCATAGCTTAAATTACTTAAATCAACATATACTTCCCGAGCCATTAATTTCATCAGGACAAGTTTATTGTCAATATAAACACTTACATATCCTCCTACATTATCATCTGAACTTATTCTAAGTGAACTTCCGTCAATGCAGTAGTATTCACCGATAACTGCTTCACTTGGAGCATTCACAGTGAGGTAGGTTACATTAAATGATGCGGATCCGGTTTTGCTTGTGTAATATTCAGTACCTGGCCATCTTATCTCAATGACATGGCTTCCGTAATCTAAATCTTTGCCATATAGTGAGAACATATTCTCAGAGTATCTTCTGTAATACTCTCCATCAAGATAAACTTCAATATAGTTGATTCCATCATCTAAATTGGTATCCACAGTTAAAACATCATATTTTAGGATGTTATCTTCTGTATAGACTTTTAATTCAAAATCAGGGTTGTCTTTCATCACGATAGGTTTGTAATTGAGATTTATTGCATCTTTGCCGTCGATGTTAATCACGATTTGGTAGTAGTTAAACGTCCAGTCATAATTATCCTCATCAGTAATGCCGTCAAAAGTAGTTAATTTGACACTTCCAACTCCATTGGTAATATTTGTTCTGTTGACTTCTTTATATGTAGTTCTATAGTCTCCCCACTCATCTTCCTCTTCAACAACATCATTTATAATTAATTCTCCATTGCAGTCCTTTGGAAGTTCGACCCTTATAATGGCACCTTCCTCAATCCAGATATATTCCGGTAGACTGATGTTGAATGCATTATACATGTCGTCAAATCCATTTACATTGTAGTCTTCACTATCATATGTTGCTTCAATATAATATCTGCCGACATCCAAATCATTCAATTTCAAGGTTGCCTTGCCGTTTGTAACGGGTACTGTCTTGTATTCCGCTCCGTCAATTCTGACGAC
Organism: uncultured Methanobrevibacter sp.; assembly: GCF_902764455.1. Lineage (NCBI taxonomy): Archaea > Methanobacteriati > Methanobacteriota > Methanobacteria > Methanobacteriales > Methanobacteriaceae > Methanobrevibacter > uncultured Methanobrevibacter sp. Next base: position 49,616 of record NZ_CACWVY010000016.1, on the reverse strand, counting down.
CATATTTCCTGTTGCATCAGCAGGCATGTTTAAAATCAGAGTATCATTTTCCAATATTGGCATAAGATAACCATAAATCGTATAGGTCTTGGTTTTTGCAGGGTAGATTTCATCGCCATCATATGCAAGAATGATTTCATTTAAACCATATTTGATATTGCTTATCTTAAATTCAGTGTAGTCACGTGCTTTTGCGCTGTATTTTTTACCATTGACTGTAATACTTACGGTTCCATTAACGTTTCTAGGTAATGAAGCGGTTAAATCCAAATCAAGACCAGATAATGCCTGATCGTTATTCTCTAAATGCATAATCTCAATTGGGTAGGTAACATCAACTGTGGCCTTTTTAGTTACTTTTGCATGGGTTGCATCACCTGAATAGACAACTTCAAACTCATAACTGCCATAGGCCAAATCATCAACATAGAAGTAATATTCGTCAATTTTTGAGCCGTTGATAAATTTGGATGCATATTCACTTCCATTGATGTATAATGTCAAAGTACCGGTTACGCTTTCATCAAATTCAACCTTGATAAGTTCATCAGATATTATTTCTTGCGGAATGTCGATTGTGATATATGATATATTGAAATAGTATGTTTTGTTGATTGGAATGTAATATCCGTCAGCATCTATATATCTGAATTCAATTTTGTGTTTTCCGTAATCTAAGTTATTTAATTCAATAGTTATGTAATCGTCCTCAAAGTCGTCTTCTTCATATATTCTATTGAATACGTTTTTAAGATAAATTCCGTCGATATATACCTCATATGTTCTTCCAAAGCTATCTTCAACATAGCATCTTAAAGAGTCGGATGCTTTGACTGTGGAGGGTACTTTAATGTTAAAATCACTGTCTCGAGGGTAGTATCTCATTGAGGGATAATATTTTTGTTGATATTCATATTTATCATTTTTAAATTCCAAATTGAAAATGTTAAAGTTTCCATCGTCATATTCATATGATACTCTGTGGAATTTATTTAAAATGAGGGATGCTTTGCCTCCAATTACTTCTGTAGAATTTATTTCTGTTACTCTTTCCATTTCCCAGTCATAAGGGTCAAATTCATAAATTTTAAATGTGCCTTCAATTCCTTCAGGAACTTCAACAGTAATTAAAGCACCTTCATAAAATCCGACTATTTTAGGATATGTGAATTTTGGAATGATTTTGATGTAGTCGGAAACTGATTCAACTTCATAATCCTCTCCGTCATATGACGCTTCAAGGGAATAGTCTCCCAAAGCCAAATTGCTTAAGGAAATATTAAACACTCCATTTTTTCCGAAAACGTTTGCGAAATCTTCATCATCAATTTTTACAACTAAACGACCTTTTGCATCATCAGGAAGCCTTAATGAAATGCAAGCATCTGAATATGCCATTTTCTGTTCGTATTGAATTTTTGCAATTGTATTCACTGTTGCATTGACTGTTTTTGAATAGTATTTTTCATCGCCGTTATATGTAATGGTGAAATTGTTTTCGCCCAGGTTAAAATTGGATATGTCTAAATCAAGACATATTGTGTTTCCATTAAGATATTTTTTGTCAGCTTTTGCAGTGAATTGCTTGCCGTTCACGTTAACTGTAACATTTCCTTTTGCATCTTTCGGCAAGTAAATTTCCAATGTTGCATTATTTCCATATTGAATTTCATCTTCAGTTATATAATACATTAAGGAATAATCAACATCAAATGTTTGACTAACTGTTAATGGTTTGAATTCTTTGTATCCGGAGTATATTACTTTACATGTATGATTATCAAAGGAAAGTCCAGTTAAACTAATATGTTTCACGCTTTCATCCTCACCATCATATAATTCTCCTTCAAAGTATTTTTCATCGTCAATTAAAACTGTTATTGTTCCTCTGGCATAACGGGAATATATTACTGAAATGTAATCCAGATTTCCAAAAGTCACATGTTCTGGAATTTTAATGGAAACTGGGACGATGTTTATTGTTCCGTTCATTGTAAATGGATTATATCTGCCGCTGTCATCATTTATATTAATTTTCCAGTTATACTCTCCGTAATCTAAACTGCTAAAATAAATACCGTAAGCAGTATTGTAACAATATTCAGAATAAATGGTGGTATCATTTGCTGTTACGGTTACGAAGCCGCTAAATTCAGGGGCTATACGAAAATCAACACCATCATTATCGTAGTCCAAATCTTTTACATAATTTTCAGGAATCACGTTTGAACTTAAATTAATGTCTTCCTTTTCATTTATATCATCATCACCAAGGAGGTTATCTTCAGCAATGATGCTTTCATCATCAACACTCAATCCGACAGGATCTTGTGTTTCGTTAACTGTTAGGTCTGCCGCACTAACAGCACCTACCGTTAGAATTGCAAGTAACATCAACGTTACGAGCATCACCTTTTTATATTTCATAATATCACATATTTTTTATATTATATATCCAAATAAGATTTAAGTTGAATACAATTTAATTTTTTTTGATTATGATATAAATAATTTTATAAAAAAATTCAAAAATCATGCTTTATTTTTTAAAAATAGGTTTAATTTTGCCTATTTTAAATTTTATAAGCGTTTAAAATTAGTATATTATTTTAAAAATTGTTTTAATTTAGTTTAAAAATAGTTCACTATTTAAAATTCGGATTTTTTTTATTCGTTAGGTGTGAATTTTTAATTAAAAAAATGTTTTATATTGTTTTATTTTTTTAATCTAAACTCAATTTTGCAATATATATTTAATATATGGAAGTAAATATTGTTATATGCTTAAAGAAAGCTTTAAATACTTTAAAATTAAATATTATATTGTTTGAATCATTTTTTAGGAGTTGAAAAATATGGGTAAAAAAATCACTGACACTTCTTTACCTGATGTTTGGGCCTGTGAAGATACTATTTTCAATATTTGCATGGATGAAATAAATGAATTTCCACAGTATTTAACAAATATTGATGATATTCAAGGCAGATTTCCTAAAAAACATTTATCTGAGGCTTATAACAATCTTGAAGTTGATTTTGTCAGAAAAAGAAAGGACGGAAGTCTGGTTAACATTGAACATCATTCTTATATTACAAAACCTCTGCTTGCAAGAGATTTCGGATATTTGACTCTTCTTCATAGTGCTTCAAATAGGATTGTACATCCATATATTTTTAATACTGGCAGAATACCAAATTTCACAGTTGAATATGCTAATCCCACATCATTCTATAATCCGATTTGGATTAACACTCAAGAAATTGAACTTTCAGTAAAACTTAATAATATCAAACACAAAATATCAAATCAGGAACAGTTGAATGTCTTTGATGTATGTGATTTAATATGGATGCCAAAGTTCAGAAGCGATGATGCAATAGAGAATATTATTGTGGATTTGGTTGAAATATATAATGATATTATTGTTGATGAGAGGCTATTGGGTATTCTAAGGAAATGTCTGATGCTGTGGGCAGGGAAATTTGTCAAAAGTGATGAAAATATTAAAAAAGTAATTGGAGGATTGAATATGTCTGCAATGGAAACAGATGAAATGGTTCGTAAAGTGATGAAAACAATCCGTATTGAAGGGGAATTGTTCAGATCTCATGAAAATGGTTTAAAGGAAGGTCTTGAGGAAGGTAAGGAGATTGGTCATGCTAATGGTCTTGAGGAAGGTAAGGAGATTGGTCATGCTAGTGGTCTTGAGGAAGGTAAGGAGATTGGTCATGCTAGTGGTCTTGAGGAAGGGCGCAGTGATACCGAACGTAAATTCATTTTAAAACTTCTTGAGAAATATTCGCCCCGTGAGATTTCACGTGATTATGACGTGCCTCTGGAACGTGTAATGGAGATTAAAAACGAAAATAAATAAAATTTAATTTTTGGAGATGGTTTAAAAAGAAAAAATAAAGGATGTTAATCCTTATTTTAATTATTTTTTGTTATTTTTATGAACTTACAGTTGTGGATTTTGTTGTCTGTTTTCATTTTGTATCCGTCAACATGGTCTACGGTTCCTCTATGGTCCCTTATAAGATATAATGTTTTTCCGGGGTGTTTGTCTAAATCCTTAGGAACTTTAAAGAGGGTGTCGTTAAGTCCAAGTGTTTTTACATAGGCTTCATCATGTGTTTCATTATTCAGTTCATAGTTGACGTAATATGTTGCATTGTCAAGATTGTCATGGAATCTCATGTACTTCTGCATACCGTCATAGACAATGATTGAATTGTTGTTGTTTATGCTTTCAAGATATTCCAGATCCTTGACCATGGTGTCGTGGAGCTCATGAACTTCCTGCATTTGATATGCAATGTTTGCAGCTCCGACAATAAGAACCAGTACTGTAAGTATGATTGTAAGCTTTTTAACATTTAATTTTGATATGTATATGCTTATTACAATCCACACCATTGCTGATGCCGGCATGACATATCTTACAATCATGATAGGCTTGTATACAAATGATGCGACGGCTCCGGCAATGATTGTAAGGGCAAATGCCAGAATTCCAATCAGATAATATTCATTTTCAACGTCCATATTTTTAAGGTAATCTTTAAGAATCAATATGGTAAATGCTAATAGCAGAACTGACCCTGCAATTGAAACTGCAAGTGAAGGATAAAATGTAATGTAGCTTCCAAAACAGTCCACAACCAGTTTCAGGCTGGCAGGTTCAATCCAGTAGCCGCTTTTGACACTTCTCATTTGCCTTAGGAGTGTCAGTGCCCATGGAGCGTATAGTATTATGCCAATTATTACTGAAATAAACCAGTTTTTAATTGCATCCCTGTTTCTGATTATCACATAAACGAAAAGCAGGAAATAAAGTGCAACAAATGCGACTGCAGCAAAGTAGTGTGTATACGCGCCAAGAACTGCAAAGACTGAAACTATAATCCATGATTTGAGGTCATTTTCCTCCAGAATTGGTTTGACATAAAGAAATGCCGCAAAGATAAACAGTATTGCCCAGCTGTACATTCTTGCTGTGAGATAGTGGTTGAAGTATGCACTCATTGTCAGAAGTGAAAATGCAGCAAGTCCTCCAGCCAGTGTTCCGTAATCCTTTCTTAGTTTTGTAAGACATAAAATGAAAATAATCACATATGGGATTATGGAAGCTATTTTCATTGACAAAATCAAATCAGCATTAAACACGCCCAGCACGCTTACAACAGCATTCAAAATCAGATAGTACAGCGGCGGATGCACGTCAATTGCAGTGATTGAAATTTGCTGTGTAATCGGCAGACTCAGCAAACCTTTCGTAAACCAGCCGTCAACGGTCAGGAAGGGGTATCTGACCGCTACATATAATGTATATCCCAGAACTATGAATGCAAGGACATACATCAATTTCCCTAAAAAATCTTCATTAGCCTTAAAATTCATATAACTCTCAACTCTCTTTTTTATATATTTTTTAATTTGTTGGGCGGAGTATAAATAAATTGTTCAAAAATATTTAGGCATACTAAAATTTGTTGATGGTTTTAAAAAAGAAAGGTAAATAAGGGCGGTGAATCCTTATTTTAAAACTTTAACTGTTTTTTTAATGGTGTCTTTCAGGTATGTTGCCTGGTAGGTTATTTTTTTGCCGACTTTGAGTTTGCTTAAAACAGATTTGTTGATGGTTACTTTGGCTATTCCTTTAGAGTTTGTTTTAGTTTTGTATGTTTTTTCGTTGAATTTGAAAGTTAGTGTTTTTCCTTTCAATACTTTTTTGCTTTTAAGGGTTGCCTGGAGGACTAATTTTTTAGCAGACTTTTTAACTTTAACAGATTTAACAGTCAGCACCTGTTTAACGGTTAACTTTTTGGAGATTTTAGCATTTTTATAAGTTGCAATCAGAGTGTATTTTCCGGGTGTGACCTTATCTGATATTTTAAGCTTTGCAACTCCATTTTTATCTGTTTTTACCTTAAATTTGTTTTTGCCTATTTTGAAAGTTACTGTTTGGCCTTTTTTAACTTCTTTTCCATAAATTTTAGCTACTTTTAAGCTATATGCTGTTCCGTCATTGTAGTACATATTTATTTTTTCACTTGCAGTGTCTTGTATGTTTAATTTTAGATTATAAGTATCTAAAATAGAATTGTAGTAACCTAGGTCTTCGTCATATTCATCTTGGGTATATATGAATGTGACTGGAACTCCATTTCTTACAGGCAGTGTGGATAGTGAGAATTTTGCGGTTCCGTTGATTATTTTTGAATAAATAGGTTTGAACTTACCAAACATTCCGATAACCTTATTGTCATATCCTGGGGTGTATATTGTCAAGGTTTTCTTATCGCCATAGATCATTTTTGTTGGATGTACTACTTTTGGAGACCAGTAGGTTTTGAAACTTTTATAAATGGTATTTCCACCGTTAATTTTTATAGCTAATTTAATGCTGTAGGTTTTATTAAGAATTTTTGTAGGAATGCTTATTTGCGCTTTGCCTTTGCTTAAACTAAAACTTTTATATGTTCCAATAATGGTTTCGTCAAGCTCATCACCATATCTTCCATAGAAATCGACCAATGTTTTATAAACTGTTACGGTTCCTTTAACGTTGCCATTTAAATTTATGTCCATAATCAATGTTGTATCATCACTTAGAGTGATGGTGGGAGGATAGCTATTCAAATTACTGTTGAGTTCTTGTGAATTAGTATCTTTTAACTCTATTTTCGGATAGGAATAGCTGAGAATAGTGAATGTTTTCTTGATTGATTTTAGTACTTTATTCTCGCTGTTTTTGTAATCAACACGTATGCTATGTTTGCCTGCAGCCAATTTGCTTAAATCAATTTTTCCGTATTTCAAAGATCCTGTGTATTTTTTGTTATCTATTAATACATTTACATGCTTTAAAAAAGAATCTTCATTATATTCAATATAAGCCGCTTTTGTTGTATCCTTATAGAAGTATTCCTCGCATGTTATGTCAAAGTATGGTAAATTATCAAGTTTAAATACTTTTGTTTTGCTTATATTTTTTCCTTGGTATGTTACATTAATATTCCATACTCCCTCCTTCAAATTTAATGGATATGAAAAAGAAGTTTTATTTGCAATATTTACTTTCTTTGTAGTGTTATTGATTTTTACTGTTAGAATTCCGCTTTCACCTTCAGGCAGTTCAAGTCTTACCATATCATCGTCAAGTGCTATATTGGCTCCTGAATGAATTTTTCCATCAAATGGTTTTGAAAATGTCACTGTTTTACTTTTTGCAATGTAGTCATCATTTCCAGAATGTCTAACTGTTAATGTATGTGTCCCATTAGCTAATTTGGAGTAATAATCTCCTAAATTTTTGTATGCTTCTTCCCGTGACTCCCAGTCGTAATATGCATAATCATAATGTGTGTATTGTGCACATTTTTCCCCGTCAATGTAATATGTTTCTGTTACTCCAAATTCGTAAGGGGTTGTGACAATTATGTATAAATAAGGTTCACTGAGAGTTGTATCCAGATAAAAACTGAATTCCATATCCCAATCCTTTTTTGTCACATTGATTATGCTAATGTTTTCATATGTTTCATTTTTGAAGTATTCGCCGTAGTCTCCGACATAGGTTATTTCAAAATCATGTGTTCCATTCATGACCATATTCAAAGGAACTGATGCTTTGCCATTTGACAAATCGGAAGTAAAGTAGTCTTCGTCTACTTTAACTTTTAAAGTTCCTTTAGCATTTTCAGACATTATTAATTCCACATTTGCATCGCTTTGATATTTATCAGAATCTGCATATGTAAAATGCAATGCAGGTATGACGGTAATGTTTTTGATAATTGTCTTTTCATAATACTTGTCGTCTTTATAGGTAATGTAAATGTAGTTTTGTCCTATATTAAAATTGGTTATAGTTACGCTTGCTTTACCGTTTTTTGTGGGGGTCATGTAGGTTTTATTGTTTACAATGACTGTTATGTTGGATTTTGCATCTTCTGGCAATTCAATGTTTATTATGTTTTCATCTATTGGGAGTTTTCCCTCATCGTCACTAAGATATGCATATAAACTGTAAGTTCGGTTAAATGTACCATGCTTGTGGATTGATTCGAAATTATACTTTCCAGTATAGTAAATGTCGTATGCGTGGTTGCCATAAGTCAGATTTTCTAAATCAATATATTCATAACCAGTAAATTTCTCGTCGTGTATTGTTTTATTGTCAAGCAATATTTTTAAATTTCCAGTTGCATCATATGATTCAACACAAATGCGACATGTGCTTTCATATTCATTTTCGTCTTCAGGGACATAAAACCGCATATATGTGTAGTTAAAATATCTTATTTCATCGAAATCATTGAAGAGAGAATCTCCACTGTATTTAAATTCCGCCTTATGTAATCCATATTCCAATTCTAATTCGTCTAAAAAGTAAATGTTCCATAGACAATATGAATTTTTATAGTCTGCACTTTCCCATGAATATGTATCTGAACCATAATCTATTGCAGGGTTTGTCTTAAACTTTAAATTATCATCAATATAAACTTCCAGCTGTCCATTTAAAAATTCTCTATCATACATTTCTATGTTGAATTCACCTTCAAATCGTGATCCTCTTAAATATTCGCCATCAACATAAATCATATAGCTAGCATTAAGTTTTTCACCAGATGGGGTGTTTTCAGTTATTTGAGTAGGTTCTTCTTGAATGTTATTTGTGTTTAAAGAATTGTTGTCTTCAATTGTTTGTGCAATAGGCACATCAATGTTATCTGCTTTTAGTTCATTTGATGTAGTGTTATCTGTTGCACAAGCTGCTCCTATCGTTAGCATTATTAATAAAATGCTTAAAAAAAATATTTTTTTCATATGAAAATCTCCTATAGTAATATATTTTTTATACATTAGTATATACAATTTATGGGAAATTAAAATATAATTTATTATTAGTTTTAAAAAAGAAGGTATGGGAAGTTAATCTCACTTTTAAGAAATGTTATTCAATTATTAATATGAAAACTATTGTTAATCCAGAAGCAGTAAAAATGTTTTCTCACGGTTTCTATCTTTCATATATAAGTAGATTACAATATAATGAAAAGTGATTGATGGCAATTTGCATCATATCTAAAAAAATTTATAATAAGGATGCTTAGTCCTTATTTTCTAACTTTAACAGTTTTTTTGACGATGTCTTTCAGGTATGTTGCCTGATAGGTTATTTTCTTACCTACTTTAAGTTTGCTTAGAACTGATTGGGGCACGGTTACTTTTGCTACACCTTTTGAGTTTGTTTTTGCCGGGAATGTTTTACCGTTGAATTTAAAAGTAATCTGTTTGTTTTTAAGATATTTGCCGTTGACTTTAGCCAATGCTGCCTCCAATGTTATTTTTTTGGCTGATTTTTTAACTTTAACTGCTTTTAGAATCACAATGTGTTTTACAGTTAGTGTTTTTGTCACTGTTTTACCAAGGGATGTTATACTTAACTTATATCTTCCAGGTTTTTGGTCAATTTTAAACTTTGCAATACCGTTGTCTTTGGTATATACTGTTTTAAAGGATTTGCCGTTTAGTTTAAGTATGATTTTAGTGTATTTTGCAGAAACTTTGGTATTTTTGTAAACTTTTATGGAGTATATTTCAGTATATGTAATTTTTGTATTCGCTGCACTAATTGCAGGACTATATTTGCTGTAGATTTCAGGTTTGGTATTTTTGCTAAAAGTACATTTGGAAACGCTTGCTCCGTAAACTGCACTGCCGTATTTGTCTGCAATATTGTTTTTAAAATCGGTTTCGATAATTTTTAAATTGATGTTTTTATCACTATATACTGCGCCGCCATTTACTGCATGGGATGATGTAAAATTTGAATTTTCAATTCTGCCGTTTTTACCGCTCCAATATATGGCTCCTCCAACAATCGCATTGGAATTTATAAAACTGCATCCAATCACTTTGGCGTAATATGAATCGTCACCCACATAAACTGAACCTCCATAGTTGGCCTTACAGTTTATAAAACTGCAATTTCTAATTATTGCTTTTTCAAAGGAAAAATAGCTGCACCATTTAGATTCATAATAATCATAAAAGTATATTGCACCGCCATTTTTTGCCTGACAGTTAGTAAAAATACAGTTTTCGATGATTCCATTTTCATTGCTGTCGTAAAATATGATGGCTCCTCCGTCATCACCTGAATAGCAATTTGTAAAACTGCATTTATTCACTGTACAGTTATAACATCCTTTATAATAACCATATCCTCCGTCACTTATTGAATAACCCCTAGAAAAGTAAATTGCACTATTTCTGCAATTTATAAATGTACAATTGTTAGTAAAACAATTGCTGCAGTATAAATATTCAATTCCTATTCCTTTTGAGTCTATAAAGCGGCTGTTATTAACAATACACTTGCTGCAATCATCATAGGAAATTACACTTTCTCCATTTTTTGAACATTTTATAAAGCTGGTGTTATTAATGTAGTTGTTATCTCCATTGCTGGAAACTGCACTTCCTCTGTATTTTGCCAGGCAATTTATGAAGCTGCAGTTGTTTATGATATTATCGCATGATTCGTAACTGAAATGAATTGTTCCACTTTCACTAACACAGTCAATAAAGCTGCAATTGTTGATGGTACAGTTTTTCACATCATAATTAAAATAAATTGCACCTCCTTCATCCCAGCTGTAATAGTCCTTTTCAGGATAGAGATATTGTCCATTTTTAAAAACAATATTTTTCAAAATCACGTCTGATGAGTGGATATCAAATATTCTGGATACTTTGTTTGCATTTAATGTGTGTCCCTTTCCGTCAATGGTCATGGCTTTTGAGATGCATATTCCTTCTTTTGAAATTTCTCCTTCATTTACATAATCTTCATCCAATTCTAAAGTATCATTTTCTTGTGTGTTTTTAATAAGTTCTGATAAGTCTGTGAATGTTGCGCTATGATTTTCTGTTAAGATTTCATTGGATTCATTAACTATGCAGATACTTGCATCTGCACTAACTGTCAGTTCATCAGAAGTTATATCATCACCTGCCCAGACAGCACCTATTGTTAAAATAAGCAGCAGGGATATTATTAAAATCTTTTTTTTCATAATTTTACCTTTTATTTAAAAAATAATGGTGGAGATGTTAATCCCATTATTTTTGAACTTTATCAGTTTTTTTAACTGTGTCTTTTAGGTATGTTGCCTGATATGTTACTTTTTTACCTGCCTTGAGTTTTTTTAAGACATTGGATTTGATGGTGACTTTTGCTATTCCTTTTGAGTTTGTTTTTGCTTTGTATATTTTGCCGTTGAATTTAAAAGTCACTGTCTTTCCTTTAATTGCTTTTGAATTTTTTAAAGTTGCCTGCAGGGTAAGTTTTTTTGCGGATTTTTTGAATTTAACGCTTTTAAGTGTTACAATATGATTAACAATTAATTTATCGGTCACTTTTACATTTCCATATCTGGCTGTAATTGTGTATTTTCCAGGTTTTAATTTAGGAATATTTACTTTTGCAGTACCATATGCATCTGTTTTTGCTTTAATTGTGGTAGAACCAATTTTTACAGTAATTGGAGTGTTTTTTGCAACTGGTTTTGAATTGATACCAAGAACGTCCACTTCGAGTTTTTTAGCTTCATTGTAGAACATGACTTCAACTCTTATATACAAATCTCTTCCGTCTTCAAACCTGATTTCATTACTTGCATTTTCCAATCCGTAATTGCTGTTGCAGACTGCTTCAAGGCAGTATTTGCCTTCTTTTAGTGTTATGAAGCGTATTTCTGCGCCGCCGTATGTCAAGTTAACACATTCGTATAGCTCATTATTTACATACAATGAAAAATTGCCTTTGGCATCTTCAGGAAGCAGGGTTTTTACAGTGTAGATTGAATTCAAATAATATCTTCCGTCATAGGATTCTTCAAATTCTATGGATGTTAGGCTAATTTGCTCGTAGGATTCAAAAACTCCGTAATTTGTATTAGTGATAGTTTTTATCTTAATGTCTCCTACTTTTGGTGATTTGAAATTAATTTCTGCAGTGCTTCCTGTAATGTTTACGCTATCTGCAAATTTGTATTCTTCACCGTCCAGTACATAAAGAGAAAAGTTTCCTATAGTATCTCTTGGAAGAGTTATTCCAATTATGCAGTTGGATATTTTCTGGTTTTTGTAGATGTCTAAAGTCAAATTGTACAGATTATATATTTCAGGATCAGTATTTCCATTAAAACTGCAATTTGAAATCAAACCTCCGTAAACTGCACTTCCAAATTCAGTGGCCGTATTGTTTATGAAGGTGGAGTTAGCTATTCCTAAATCAATATTTTCACAGGCATATACTGCTCCTCCGTTTTTCGCACGTGATGATGTGAATTTGGAATTTTCGATTTTTCCCTGTATGCTGTCCCAGTATATTGATCCTCCCAGATTTGAATAACAGTTCATAAAATCACAGTTACTGACGGTACTGTTGATTTCAGCACCGAAATATCTAAGAAATTCAAAATCTGATGTGATGTAATCTCTGCCGATGTAAATTGCACCCCCCTTTTTGGCATTGCAATTTAAAAAACTACAATTATTAATGACTCCCTGTGAGTTAAAATAATAATATGTAAAATCCATGTCAATATCTTCTGACATGTACGGATAAAAGTAAACTGCTCCTCCGTTGTTTTTGGCTGTACAGTTTATGAAATTACAGCTGTCAATAATTCCATTTTTTGTATAGTCATAAAAACACATTGCACCTCCGTTGTTTTTGGCTGTACAGTTTATGAAATTGCAGTTTATAATCTTTGAGTTACACACTCCATATTTAACGCCATGGCCTCCGTCGGAGTACATATAACCTCTTTCAAAATAAATTGCTCCGCTTTCATCTGCTTGACAATTTATAAAAGTACAGTTGTCTACATAGGTGGATGAATAAATATTGCTCTCATAATCTAAAGCTATTGCACCGCCATTTTTTGAATTTCCATTTTTAAAGATTATGTTTTTTAAAATTACTGTATCTGGTGTTTGTACCTTAAATATTCTTGAAGCAGAATTAGAATCTAATATATGCCCATCCCCATCAATGGTTATTGATTTTGATATGGTAATTTCTCCGCCGGATTTTGAATTTGCATAATTTTTATCTAATTTTAAAGTTCCTGCATCAGGAGTGTTTTTAATTAAATCGGATAATTCCTGAAATGTTCCCTCTTCATTTTCACTTAAAATTTCATCTGTAGAAGATTCGATTTGCAAATCTTTGCTGACAGTCAGATTATCTGATGTGATGTTTTCATCAGCTGCACTAACTGCTCCTATTGTTAGAATTAGTAATAATATACTTATTAAGATTTTTTTCATTTGCCGCCTCCTTTCATTATGATTAACAGGTTTAAAAATAAGGAGTTTTAATCCTTATTTTTGAACTTTAACAGTTTTTTTAACTGTGTCTTTTAGGTATGTTGCCTGATATGTTACTTTTTTACCTGCCTTGAGTTTTTTTAAGACATTGGATTTGATGATGACTTTTGCAATTCCTTTTGAGTTTGTTTTTGCTTTGTAGGTTTTTCCGTTGAACTTGAAGGTTACCTGCTTGTTTTTGAGTTGTGTGTTGCCTTTTTTCAATGTTGCCTGTAAAGTTAGTTTTTTAGCTGATTTTTGGACTTTAACAGTTTTAAGGATAACAAAGTGATCTACGGTTATTTTCATGCTTTTTTTACCAGATCCGTAGTTTGTTTTCCACACGGCAGTGATAGTGTTTTTTCCTGGTTTGTCAAATATGTTAGGCAGTGTTATTTTAGTGGTTTGTTTGGTAATTTTGACGCTTTTATACAATTTCTTGTTTGCATAAATGGAAAATGTTCCGGTTACCTTTTTGCCGCTTTTTAAAGTGAAAGTTTCTTTATTGTACGGGTCCACTCCTATCCATTTGTAAAATTCAACTTTTGCAGGTATTACGTTGAATGAGGTAACTGCTTTTCCATTTCCATTGTTTGTATTGTAGATTACTTTGACATATTGTTTTCCTGTTTTTGTATAGGGAATGTTGATTTTTGCATTATTATTTGCAATGTCTGCACGGGCAAAGAATTTGTAGTTCTTGCCGTCAGTACTGGTGTATGCAGTAATGTTTCCTGTTGTATTTGCAGAAAATATGAAATTGATTGGATAGTTGGAGTTTACAAAGAGGTCATTGAATTTTGCAAGTTGTGGTTTGTTTAGATAAAACACTTCCCTGATTGTTTTTGCAGGACGTGTCTTGTCGCCGGAATATTTTACTTCTAATGTGTGATATCCTTTAGACATGGATATCCTGTTCAGCCAGATTGGGGCGCAGTCAAATAGCATTCCATCATAATAATTTGGAGAGTTTGTGTATCGTGTAGCTTCGAGATCGTCATTTGGATTATAATTTATGTTTACTCCATCTATGAACACGGTAATTTTGTTTGTAACGCCAATGAAAAAGAGGAAGTCATTTTCATTGACATATTTTGTTAGATTTCCATGGTCATAGAGATAAAAACTATAATCTTTTGTGAAGTTTGCCTTTTTTGTAATATTTCCGTAATTGCCGGAATATGTTATTTCCAAATTATATGTGCCATATTTCAAATTGTCCAATTCATAAATAATGCTTTTGGTATCGTATCCTAAAATATAATCTACATTATAACGTTTTTTTGTTCCGTTAATATTGATTGAAACGGTTCCTGTTGCATCTTCAGGCATTTCAACTTTAATATTCTCGTAATCATACATTATTTCTTTAAAAACCAATGCAACATTGCTTATTTCAAATGGAAGTGTCTGATTGAAAGGTTTATAGTAGTCATCTCCGGAATAGTACAGCTTGCAGGTATGATTTCCAATGTCATAATTTCTCACATCAAAAAAAAGTGATTGAGGGTAACTGTTTGTAAGGTCTATACTTTCTAGGAATTCATCATCAATATAACAGGACAGGTTTCCTGTGATGTCCTCATAGTTTGAAGTGCTGTAGATAACCATCAAGTTCTGATTTTTGAGTATTTCATTTTGATAACAGGACAGTTGAATGTCTGGGTCGTGAGTTCCGGTTGAATTGTGTGATAGTGTTTCACCCTCTTCCAGACTTATGGCCTCACCATTATTTTCATTGATGTTAGATAATTGAATATTCGAATTTTGACTGTCGGTTAGATTATCTGATATTATATTATTATCAGCTGCACTGACAGTACTTATCGTTATAATTACTAATAATAAAGCTATTAAAATTTTTTTCATTTTAAAACTTCCAAACTTTGGTTGAATATATTTATTTTGGTGATAACTAATATATTTTACAGATTAAAAAATAAGTTAAATAAGGAGTATTCGTCCTTATTTTGATACTTTAACGGTTTTTTTGACAGTGTCTTTTAGGTATGTTGCCTGATATGTTATCTTTTTACCCACTTTGAGTTTGGACAATATTGATTTTGGAATTGTTACCTTTGCAATTCCTTTTGAGTTTGTTTTTGCTTTGTAGGTTTTTCCGTTGAACTTGAAGGTTACTGTTTTTCCTTTAATCGCTTTTGAGTTTTTAAGGGTTGCCTGCAATGTTAATTTTTTTACAGATTTTTTAACAGTAACTGTTTTAAGTGTTACAACATGTTTTACAACCAATTTAACATTAATATCAATATTTAACTCATCTATGTATACATTTAATGTATGAATTCCGGGTTTTAGGTTATTTGGAACCTTGTATGTTATTTTTCCTTTATTTTTTGTGTTTTTCCATACTCTGGTATCCCAATTGTCATCTATCATAAACCCTGTTTCATATTTTGTACCTACTGCTTTCCCGTCAGTTCCGTAAATTTTAAAATTACAAGTTAAACTATCTTTGTAATATACACTAATTGTTTTAGGGGTTACTTTAGGCTGATGCACTACAGTAAAGGTTTTATATTCACTTTGAGAAGGAGAATCAGCACTTCCTTTATAATTGATCTTTACAGTATGGTTTCCATAGGATAGGGAACCTATTTTTGCATAAAAATAAATGTATTCATAGTCAAGCACAATGCGTTTTGAATAAAATTTGACAGGTTTGCCATCAACTTCAACTGTTATTTTGGATTTAATGCTTTTTGGGATATAAATTTCCAAATCATCTCCTTTTCTAACTTCATCTGCGCAATTTAACTCATAAATTAAATTAACTATACCTGTTTTGTTAATGTTAATAGAATCGTCATTATATGTTGCGGTCAATGTTGTAGGCTTATGGATATTGAGAGGTTCACTGAAAGTATAAAATTGTCCGCTTTTATCTAATTTTATTGCATAATCGGAAATTGCATCATATCTGCCAATTGGGAAATATATTTCGTAATCGTAATCTGATAAATTCAGGATTCTTTTTACTCCATTTACATAAAGAGTTAAGTTCCCTTTTATGTCATTTAGATACTTTATGGTTACTGTGGATATTGCGGAATCTTTTGTATCTGTATAATGGTTATATTCAATGGGGACATTTGTTGGAAACTCAATAATCATTGGAGTTATGTTTATTGTTCCTGTTTTTGTTGCAGGTAAATAATTGGCATCTCCTAGATAATTCAATTCGTATTTGTACTCACCTAATGTCAGATTTGCAGCATCAAATATCCAATATTCATCATATTCGTCTTCAAGATACTGGTTTAATGAATTGATTAATGTCTGGTTTACTCCATCAATGGAAATGGAAATATTTGCCTTTGTATCAGTTGGATAATTGTAAATTTCTATAATCTGATTTTGGCATGGAAGAGCTTCAATATATTCATCAACTTGAATATCCCAAGTTTTTTTATCTACATTATCCTCAATCATGTCTGATTCAGTATCAGTTGTGTTGTCTGATGCACTAACAGCACCAATTGTTAAAATTAATAGTAATAAAAATATTAAAATTTTTTTCATTTGCATCCCTTCACAATAATATATTTTAAAGACTGATTATATACTTTGGGAACTTAAAAAAATAGATAAATGATTTAAATCTCTATTTTTGAACTTTAACTGTTTTTTTAACAGTATCTTTCAGGTAAGTTGCCTGATAAGTTACTTTTTTACCTACTTTTAGATTTTTCAAGACAGATTTCGGTATTGTTACTTTTACAATTCCTTTTGAGTTTGTTTTTGCTTTGTAGGTTTTGCTGTTGAACTTGAAGGTTACCTGTTTGTTTTTGATTGGTGATTTACCGTTTTTCAATGTTGCCTGTAAAGTTAGTTTTTTAGCTGATTTTTTGATAGTGACTGTTTTTAGAGCAATAACGTGTTTAACAGTCAATTTTTTGGTTGTTGTTTTACCTAATGATGCAATGCTTAGTTTATATGTTCCAGGAATTTGTGTCACTTTAAATCTGGCTATTCCATTTTTGGCAGTCAGCGTTTTAAATGTTTTTCCATTCACTTTTACAACGACCTTTTCGCAATTTGCCAATTCTCCTTCATGCCCGTATACTTTGATAGAATAATATGAATTTGCATTGTATACTGTATTTAAGTTTGAAGCGATTATTTCAGGGCCGGTAGTGATGTTGTATATGCTGTGCCAGTTTAATCCTTTATTTGCAGTGTTGTTTTTGAAGTAATAATCCAGTAATCTTGGATTTTTGCCTTTAAAGAAAATTGCGCCTCCGTCCCATTTGGCGATACAGTTTGTAAATGATGAGTTTTTAACACTGCAATTTGCATGAGTTGATAATATGGCACCTCCGCTAAATCCGCTTGCAATACATTTTGTAAAAAAGGAATTTTCAATATTCCAATTGTCACCATTTGAATAAATTGCACCTCCTCCGGCATATGAAGTGCACTGGATAAATGTACAGCAGTTTATATTCCAATCATTGCTTGTCACCTTTATCTCATTAATGTAGTAACTGCTGAGTGTATAGATTGCACCTCCATAATATCTTGCACTGCACTGATTAAATGTAGAATTCGATATGTTCCAGCATTTTCCTTTTGTGTAAATAGCGCCGCCAGTATTTGCACTGCATTTTATAAATGTGGAGTTTGTCACACTCCAATAATTTCCAATGCTGTTTATTGCACCCCCAATGCCTTCTTCTTCTGTGAAAATTGTATCTGTTTTACAGTTTGTAAAGGTGGAATTTATAATGTGGCAGTTATCACCTTTTGCATTAATTGCACCTCCTGAAATGCTATAATATCCATTTTTAAAATTAATATTTTTTAGAGTTACATTGGATGCCTCAATGTTGAATATTCTGGATGAGAAGTTTGCATCTAAAGTGTGTCCTTTACCATCAATAGTAATTGATTTTGTAATGCTTATTCCTTCTTCTAAAATTAATTCATCTTTTATATAATCTTTATCTAATTCCAAAGTATCCGAATCATTATTTATTAATTCAGACAGTTCAGAAAATGTTCCCTGCGGATTTTCATTTAAACTTTCTTCATTATTATCTGCTGATAAATGATTAGTTAAATATTCATCTGATGTTGTATCATCTGAGGTCATGTTTTTATCAGCTGCACTAACTGCTCCTATTGCTAAAATAAGTAATAATATAGCTATTAAAATTTTAGTTTTCACAAAAAAACTCCTGTAATTTTAATTCATATATTATGTAATATTTTGTACATGCTTAATATATTTTAAGCATTCAGTCAAAATTAATTCCGGAGATAATCAAAAATCAATTTTGACAAAAATAAAAAAAGAATCCTATTGTTTAATAGGATTTATTTATCTTGTTTTTCCATTTCGATTTCTTTTAGGATTTGATCCACCAATTCAGAAGATGTTTCTTCCTCACTGTCTGTACTTTGCAATTCTTTTTGAATTGTATTGTCCATTGGAATTTCTTCTTCCTGAATAGGCCTATCAAGCATTGAATTAATTTCATCCAGTGTTAAATCTTCAAGTTCTGATTCAATACTGTTCATGTAATCATCATCAGGTTCATATGGGCTTCCATATGGGTTAGTGATATTTTCAGGACTCTCCTGTTTTTTAGTTGTTTTATTCGTATTCAAACTAACCGGTAATGCAGTTTTGTCTGTTTTAAACCAGATGCCTATGAAAATTATTGTAAGCAGGTAAAAGACTAGCAGATTGCCATATAGGAATCTGTTTTCATTTAACGGACTTGTTATGAGCACTCCAATTATATTTAAAAGATTTGGAACATAAACTAAAAACAATTCTTTTGATCGGGTTATATAATACATGAATCCCAGCAATATGATTGCCAAATACATGTATAATGCAGGACTGTTGAATAGTGTATCTAAAACCGTATTGTTTTTAAAGGCAAGCGCATATGAATTTACTGCATTGTAATTATGTTGTCCAAGTTTTGGCGAAGTTAAACTTTCATAACTTTCTTTTGGAGTTTGGTTAATGTCTTTAAAGTATTTGTCCCGTGCCTCTTTAAGATGGGCTCCGTCTTCAAAAATGTAATAAACCTGTCCGTCCCAGTTTGCATTTCTTGTAATTCCAAATACCATCGCTTTTGTTTTTAAATCATGAGTGCCTGATTTTTGCATGTCGTCCACATCATAAATAACATTTAATGAAGCAATTAACAGTATGCAAACTATCGCTATGGCCGGCAATATTAAAAATATCTTGTTGTCTCTATTTTTTCTAAATAAGTATAATGTAATAACAATTAATGAAATAACTCCAATTAAAAGGCCATGTGGGCTTAATTGGGAAGTAATTGCAATTGTAACTGCCATAATTATTGCAAATTTTAAATCAATTTGTCCTTGCTTGTCAATCATCATCTTGATTAAAAAGCATAAAAACAGCAATCCATAACTGAATAAGATTTCTTTCCATAAAGTAATGGAATAAACTGCATTTATTGGAATTAAACAAATAATTAATGTTACTATAAATTGTGCGATGAATTGGTTACTGCTTTCGGATGAATCGTCACGATGATATTTGCAGATTACTGTCCAAATTGTGGAAAATACTAATATCTGAAAAATAGCAATATATAATGGGCTGCCAAATATTTTGAGAAATATCATTTCAATAAAAGTATGGAAAAATGGCTGACCATTGTTAAATTCACCGGTTGCAATTTGATGTAATTGATTAAATGATTCTGTAGTTAATATTCCAGGATTATATATGAACAGATACATAAAAAAGATAAGAATTGGAACTATAAAAATCATTAAATCTCTGTAATTAATTTTTTTTGGATTTGAATTGATTTCCAATTTATGCAAATAACTCATCATAAATAGTATTATTGTTTTTAAGAATATATAATAATTTTTATTGGCTGCCTTTCATGAATTGTTTAAGGTGCAAATTTAAAATTTTTTTACAATGAGAGTTTTATATTATGTGATTTTTAAAGATTTAATTTAAAAAAATAGAAATGTAGATGTGGGTACATCTACTTAATGGTTATTTTAACATTTTTAGATAATGGATTGTAGAATTTATTTCCACCATATTTAATTGTTGCAGTAAGTTTACCTTTTTTAGTTATTTTAAGGTTGAATGTTGCCTGACCTTTAGCGTTGGTAGTAGCAGAGTATGTTTTACCATTAACTTTTAAGGTAACTTTTGTTTTTGTCATAACCTTGTTCTGGTTGGTTTTTAAAGTTATGGTGTATTTTTTGGTTGCTTTAACTTTGTATGTTTTTGCAGCTGCAGTTAATTTTACATTTGCTTTTTTAATGGTAATTTTAACGGTTGCAGATGCACTTGTATATTTGTCATTGCCTGCGAAAGTAAGTTTTGCAGGATATGCTGCAGGAGCTATTGAATTTGTTGAGAATTTTGCCTGTCCGTTTGCTTTTGTAGTGGTGCTTAAAGTTTTACCTGTTAATGAAAGAACTACTTTTACAAGGCTTACAACATTTCCGTTTTCATCTTTTAAAGTAGCAACAAGATATTTGTTTCCGTTATAAACGGTAGTTACTGGAGATGCTTCAAATATTGTTTCAAGTTTTCCGCTGTCAGGGTCTGCGGTATATGTATTGCCGATAAATTGAGGATCACCGTCCCATTTAATTACTCCATCAGACCTTTTAGTACCGACAAAAGTATTTTTAGTCACTTTTGGATTGGTACCTTTACCATATATTGAAGATCCGGTTGTAGCAGTATTTTTTGAAAATTCATTGTTGATAATATTTGCATTTGCACTGTCAATAAATATTGCTCCGCCGCTCCTTCCTTTATTATTGGTTATGGTGTTGTTATTTATGGTTGCTTTAGCACCTGATACATAAATTGCACCACCGTTATCACCTGCAGTATTGTCTGCCAGTTGGTTATTTTCAATAGTGGATGAAGCTCCGTTTAAACCTATTGCACCTCCAAAAGAGGATTTTGATGTTGCTTTTTTAATTATATTGTTGGTAATTTTTGCATTGTCTCCTTTAAGGAATACTGCTCCTCCTGCATTTTTTGAAGTGGAGGTGATAATTTCATTGTCTGAAACGCTAATGTAATTACCTTTAATATTCATTGATCCGCCTGCATCATTTGTAGCTATGTTATTGGAAAATTTATTGTTTGAAATAATTGAGTTAGTTCCTTCAAGATAAAATGCTCCGCCTTGTCTGTAAGCGGTATTGTCTGTGAATGTGTTATTGATTATTTTGTTATTTTTATCTCCTATAACTCTCATAGCACCGCCGATTCCTGCTGTACTAAGTGATTTTGAATCAATTGCCTTGTTGCTTGTAAATATGTTGTTGGCAACAGTTGAATCTTTTGCATTTAAACCAACTGCCCCTCCATATACAGCAGTGTTTCCTGTAAAAATATTGTTGCTGATTTCATTTCTTTGAGCTTTTGTTTCAACGGTTGTACCTTCCATGTCAACGGCTCCGCCGTCACGGCCAGCTTTATTATTTTTAAAAGTATTGTTCCTAATAATGTTGTCATTACCTAAGGTAAGAACAGCTCCTCCTAAACTTTCTGTTGCTTCATTGTTTGTGAAAATACAATTTGTTATTAATGCATTATTTCCGCTGATAGAAATTGCACCTCCAACACCTTTTGCTTTATTCCCACTGAATGTACTGTCTTTTATAACAATATTATTGGCATTGTTACTGGCTATTGCACCGCCTGTACTTCCAACAATTTTGTTGTTTATAAATGTACAGTTTTGTATAAAGAGTTCTGCACCGGCATTTTGTATTGCACCGCCAGCACCGTCAGTATATCCGTTAACAAAATTAATATTCATTAATGTTACTTTTTTTGCATCTGCACTGATGTAAAATATTTTTGAAGCCTGTTTTCCGTCTAAAGTATGACCGGTACCGTCAACAGTTATCTGGTTGTTGATACTCATTACTTTACGCTCAGCTCCATTGTAGGAATAATTTTTATCTAAAACTACTGTATCTCCATCAGAGCATTTCCAAAATGTATTCTGTAATTCTACAAATGTTCCTTCTTCATTTTCATTAGTTCCATCATCAGATAATATATTATTATCCACGCTATCAATTGTATCATCTATTTCACTAATAATTTGAATATCAGAATTTTCTGCTGAAACCGCAGAAATAGAAATGATGAATGCTAATGAAAACAATATAAATATTTTATAATTCATCTTTTATCACCATTTATATAGTTAATAATTAGTTTTTTTTAAGATATAAAGATTTATATGATTATTCAATAATGGTGGGGATAATTGTATGTTATATGCGATGATGGCTGTTATATTTTAGGTGTCTGAGAGTTTAAAATTAATTATTTTTGTAATTTTTTAAGGATTAAATCTACTTTATGTTCCATTAAGTCCATTCTGTTGTTCAGCTCATCTGTGGTTGTATTTAATGGTTTTTTGGCTACTAAAAAGCTGTCATACCATGGATCTGAGATTTTATCAAAATTGGTTCCAAATTCAATAACCTGAAAATTGATGTATTTTGCCATTGCCTTCATTGCAGTATCGTTAAATCTGTAGCAGTCATAGGGATTTTTATGAACAGGGCCGGTACTTGGAACAATAATGAAGAATAACCCTCCCGGTTTTAAAACTCTTTTTACTTCTTCAAGGGTTAACCAGAAATATTCAATGTGTTCAAATGCCTGGCCTGTAATGACTAAATCATAGCTTCCATCTTCAATTTCTTTCCAGTTATATGGACTTTTAACAACAATATCAATATTGTTTCCCTCTCTTAAATCAAGGCCATGATATGTCCATTTTTTTTCATTTAAGATTAAACCGTAATTATAATTTCCATCCTTATCAAATGATCCGATATCAAGTATTTTCAACTCATCATCTGGATTAAGATAAGTCTCTTTAAAGTATTGCATTTTTAAATATGAGCTTTTGTGCATGTTATCACTAAAATATATTTTTTAATTTCCATAATATTGATGATTTTACTTTATCATTTTCTTTTTTAAGTATGTCACATTTTTCGTATATTTTAACATTGTCCTTTTTTAAATAAATATTTTCATCATTTATTATGTTCATATTAAATTTAACATCTTTTAATTCTTCTTCCAGTTTTGATTTGTCATTGGTTAATTTTGAATTTGCGCTACTTGCATATTCATATTTTTTCTTTAATTCAATATTTTCCTCATTCAAGTTTTCATTATTTTTTTCAAGCACTATATTTTCACGGTATAACGATTTGTATTTGTCATTTAAAGTTAAATTTGCAGAATAAAGTTTTTCATTTAATATTTTTAAGTTGCTTTCATCTTCTTTTAAAAAATTGTTTGAAATGATGGTGAGTAATTTAAAATTATCATATTTTCCTTTAGACATATTCTCAAAGTACTGTTTATAATATTTATTATTTTTAAAAACTTCTTTATCTGCTAAATTTTTAAATAAATCTGAATTAAATAAGTCATGAAGCATAGTTTTGTTACTTGCAACATTTGTTCTTATTGTTTGTGAAGTAAAAAATCTGATGTGCTGATAAATTACTTTTTCCTGAACCTGTAACGGCACCTCAAATTTATCGTATAAGTCACAAACTAATGTGTAGGCTTTTACAAGTCCTTTCAAATATTTTTCGCTGATGTCAAAAGTAACAGAATTGTTTGAGAGAATCCTGTAATAAACATAGAAATTATTGAGGGTAATTATTTTTTTTGAATTGAGCAGTGTTTCCATTAGAAAAACCAGATCCTCACCTGAAATTCCTTCGGGGAATCTGATGTCATTGTCAATTAGTAATTTCCTTTTAAACAATTTTGCAGATATTGCAGGTTGGATATCAAGAACTTCCGAAGTTTTCATATCTTTTAACAGTCTGCCTTCACCATAATTCAATGGAGGATTGTGCTGATGGATTCCGTCAAAAACATTAATCTGACCTCCAATGGCGATATCTATGTCTGTTGAAGCTATTGAATCGTATAATCTTTCACAGGCATTGCGCAGTAATTTATCATCACCGTCCAGGAATAAAACATAGTCTGCTGTGGCATGTTCTAAACCAATATTTCGGGGTTTTCCAGCATATCCTGTGTTTGAATCTGTTTTAAAGACTGAAACATTTTTATATTTTTCTGATAATTCAGTGATGATATCAAATGTATGGTCAGTTGAATTGTCATCTACAAATATTATTTCAATGTTATCAAAACTTAATGTCTGGTTTTTCATTGATTCAAACGCACATTCAATTTTGTCCTCCAGATTAAATGTAGGAACTATAATGGATATTTTATATCGGTTCAAAAAAATCACCCTTTAATGTCTTCATAAACTCTCTTACAATTGTTTTTATCATGATATTTGAAAAAGTTATTTATTCTGTCTGTATATTTGCTTTTGTTTTTACAGTTGTCTTTTATATTCTCCTCGATTTTTCCTATTAAATCATCCAGTTCATATACTACATCTCCAAAACCCATTTCATCGATTTTGAAATAACCTATTTCATGTGGAATGTCGTCATTAGGTTGGTAATAAAGAATTGGTTTATCTAAATATGCAAAATCAAATGCTATGGATGAGTAATCTGTTATCATTAAATCACAGCTATTTAAGAGAGAATTATATGTTTCATCATCTGCAATTTCAATATGCTCTCCAAATTCAAAAAAGTCCAGATACTTTTCACCACTTTCAGTTATGACGTCATTTAAACGGGGATGTGGTTTGAAAATTAATTTATATCCGTATTTTTCAAATATGTTGTTCAGTTCCTGACTCTTAAATAAATTGTTTAAATCGTTATAATAATCTGAGCTTAAAAACATGTTTTTGTGATTTAAGCTATTTCCAATTAAATTAAATCTCCAAGTGGGGCATAATAGTATCCTCTTTGAAGAAGTGCTTTTCAAATTATCGAATCTTGGAAAACCTAATGTATGGTATATCTCATTTTCATATGCTAAAACATCAGTCAAGTACTCTTCTTCCAAATCAGACACGGTTAGGAAATATCTTATGTTTTTATCAAATTTAGTCAGCCATGGTGATAGATTATTTTGTGTCACTCCATGCTGCAGGAAAATTTTATCAAGAGTGCATAAACCGCAAATCATACGCCTTAAATCATGGCCGTATTGTTTTGAGAAATATGGATTGATTGTATCATCTTCGGGATGTGATGAAATCAGTTTATCTGCAAATAAATAATATAATTTATGTTTGAATGATCCGAAGTCCATAACTTTACCTTTCTTGGATAGTCTTTTGAAATCATCGCAATTTTTATCAACAACAAAATATTTCCTTATATTGTCATTTTGACTTAAAGCATAATCCCATAATGCCTCGGCGTTGTCCTGACCGCTGTCTTTTCTATCCACAAACAGGTATATTGGTTTGTTTTTAGTTCTAAATTTCATGATTGGATATATTAAATTATAAATTAATCTTAAATGGATGATGTGTTTGTATTCCGGTAATTTAAACTCATTAATCTTTTTAAGACAGTGATATTCATGTTTCAATCGGTTTTTCAAGGAATATTTCTTAATTTTAAATTGATTGTTGTTAAATAATAGGATATTTGAATCCACTACTGCATAATTGCTGAATTTGTATAAATCTCCCCAATTCTGGAATTCCATTTCCAATGTTATTGGGATAACATTGTCTTCACTGAAATTAGTGTTGTCTCCATCTTTATGGAAATTAATGCGAATATCTATGGTATTTTCCAGATTTCTATTGATAGGAATGTTTACATCAAAATTAAATGCATATTGCCATCTGCAGGATAAATATGTAATTCCATCTCTTGAAGGGTAATATTTTCTCTCAGCTATTGTATGAGTTACGCTACCATCGGAAAGCTTATTAATAGCTTCAATTGACAAATATTTATTGTCAATCAATCCCATGTATGACCCGACGATGTTTAATTTATCTCCGTTAATTTTAGCAATATCCAACCAAAGTTTGTGGTAATTGATTCTATCGATTTCCTTTTCTCCGGTCATTAGTGAAACTAAGCCGTCATGAATTTCAATATGTTTTTCACCATTTTTCAGATATAAAAAATATTTTTTAATATTTTCTTCAATGTATAACTTTTCAATGGTTTCTTTTGAAAGAAAACTGATTATTTTATGTAAATAATAATAAAATTCTTCCATTTCCTTTTTATCTTGTGAAAATGCTTCCGGTTGATTGAATAGCCAGTATAAATCATGAGCTATTGTAAATTCTAAAAATTTAGGAATTTCGCCATATTTGTCTAATGAATAATTAATTAATCTTAAAAAGTACTTTTTAAGCCGTGGGGTGAAAAATGTAATTTGGTCATGAGTCAAATCCAGTGTAGAAGTTTCATCGTTTCTTTTTCGGTAATAATAACATCCGTCTTTTACAACGCCCAAAGCTTTTTTCTCTAAAAGTATTTTATTGATTAAAATAGCGTCTTCGGATGGAAGCACATCAGTTGGAAAGCGAATATCTTTCAAAGCATCTCTTTTAAAAAATGCGCTGTTCGAATGATATTGTGGATTGTATGGTTCTTTGGTTAAGTCAAGTACTTTATTGTCATAAAACTTAAAGTTCAATTGATGATTCCAGTTGATTCTTCCAAAAAATTTAATTGGAACAGAAACAATGTCTGTTTCTTTGTCATGGTATATGAAAAATCGGTATACATTTTCAAATGTTTCTTCAGAAAAATAATCATCGCTGTCCATGAAATTAACATATCTTGCATTGACATATTCTAAACCGTTATTTCTGGCTGTTGCCTGCCCGCTGTTTTCCTGTGAGATTACAACAAAGTTATCTGGATATTTCTCTTTATATTCTTCACATATTCTTAAAGAATCATCAACGCTTCCGTCATCAACAAGAATCATTTGGATATTTTCTTCAAAATCCAAAGTTTGATTAATAACAGAATCGATTGCCTCTTCTAAAAAGTCTTCTGTATTATATATTGCCATCACAACAGCAAATTTAAAAACTTTATTTTTCCAATTTTCATTCATATTATCATTAAATCTAATTTTTAGGCCTACATTGTACAATTGTATCGACTACAAATGACCATGGTTGTTCTTTAACAATTTTAAAGTCATAATCTAAATTTAAATTCGCAATCCATGGAATTATATCGAAGAAATCTGAAATTTTATGATAGATACTTATTTCTAAGATAGGTTTTTGGGTTTTGAGAGTATTTACTGCACCTTCAAGTAAATCCATTTCCGCTCCTTCAATATCAACAGTAATCAAACCAACATTCAAACTATTCTCTTCAACAAATTTATCAACAGTTATTTCCTGAACTTTAATTTCGTTATCATAATTTCGGATATTCGGATCACTTGTAATTCCTTGAACATTAACGCCCGATAAAAACAGTGTTCTTTCTCCATTAATGTTTCCTAAGGATTTATTCACTGGAATAATGTTTTCAATGTTATTTGCAGATATATTTTTTTTAAGCAATTCAAATGATTCTTCGAATGGTTCAAATGCATAGACATTCTTATCTGTAATCTTTGATAATGGAAGTGAGGTATCTCCGGTAAATGCTCCTGCATCGATTATGTCTTTATTTTTGAGAAATTCTCTGTCCTGATTATTCAAATTCAAATTGATAAATGGGTGTAGATTGTAATCTCCTTCAAATTTATATCCTGCAATTTCACCGGGTTTTGAATTGTTAATTTTAAATTCAGTGAATTTTTTCTGATCCTTTTCTTCCTGTTCAAAATAAAGGGAATCCCAGCATATCATTGCTGAAGCCATTGCCCTTAAAAAATATAATTTAAAATCTTTTTTATTTTGATAACTCATGTGTTCAGTAGTTTTTTTAAGCTCATCTTCAAAATTGTCATCCAAATATTTTTCAATGTAAGACCAGTTGCAGAAACTTCCTGCATTACCGTAAATGTCGTAGTAATTCTCTTTTAGGCCTGATTTTTTAGCATTTCTCAAATCTGAAATTTCTTTTTTAAGTGATTCAATTTCCTTGCTTAATCTCTCATTTACATCATTCAATCTTTCAGTTTCTTCCTTGTAATAAGAATACGAATTACTGTTCGATAAAATTTTTTCTTTAAAACTCATAAAATACCCGGTTTAATATTCCATATTTAAAATGTAATCATAAATTCGCTTACAATTATTTTTGTCATTATATTTATAAAAAGTATCTACTCTATTTTTGTAGATCTCTTTCATTTCGCAATCATTTTCAATATATTCCTTGATTAATTGTATCAAGTTGTTTTCTTTTTCAATAACTTCTCCAAAACCCATGGTTTTGTATTTGAAATAACCCTCTTCAAAGTTGTAATCCTTCGCATATTGATAGTAAATTATTGGCTTTTTCATATAAGAAAAATCAAAAGCCACTGATGAGAAATCGGTAATTAACAAGTCAGAATTTCTAAACAGCTCCTGATATGTACTTGATTTATCAATTTCGACATAATCATTTGTGTCAAACAAATCAATAAATTCGTAAACTAATGGGTGTGGTTTGAATATAATTTTATAGTTGTGTTTTTTGCATATTCTAATTAATTCTTTGTTGTTTATTAACGAATTTATGTGTTTGAAGTATTTTGACTCTTTAATGTAATTCGGAGTCATATCATATAAATCGTCTCTCCATGATGGCATGATTATGATTTGTTTGGATATTTTGTCTTTTTTAGGAAGATTATCAAATCTGGCAAAACCTAATGTCTGGATTGTATTTTCATCATAATTATAACCAAAATCAAGAAAAGACTCCTTTTCAGCATCTGAAACTGTTGTAATCAGACTTACATTTTTATCATACTTATGAAGCCATGATGAAACATTGTCTTTAGTAACACCATGCTGTAAAAATATTTTATCCGAGTTAATTAATCCGGCATAAGAAGTTTCATTTTTATTGAAAAACGGGTTTAATATGTTTTCGTCAGGATGTGATGATATGATTTTTTCTGCAAACAGATATTTTATTCTTTGTTTAAATGAATAGAATGGAATGAGATTTTTTAATCCTTGCAATCTTTTAAAATCATTTGAATCTTCATTAACGGTGAAATATTTCTCGATATTGTCATTTTGAGCTATTGCATATTTGTATAAATGCTCGGCATTATCATCAGCATTTTCTCTTCTGTCCATAAACATCCAGATTTTTTTATTCTTATAAAATGGATATAATGCCAAATAGATTAATCTAAATCCTATAATTGATGTATAAAATGATTCTTTTCTTTTAAATATTCTAAGTAAAATTGGAATTTCAGATTTAATCATTTTCAGATAATTATATTTTAAGATATGGAATTTGTTATCTTTAAATTTGAGAAAGTGACTCTTATTTATGCTGTAATTGCTTAACTGTGATAATCTTGCATGATTTGAAAAATCGATTGGTAATTTTTCAGCGGTGAATTCTGATGAATTTTCCCCTGTAAATCGAGCATATATTTTAATAGTTGAATTTTCATTGTTTTCAAGAGGAATTTCAAAATCAAAATTATACTGTGATTCCAATGAACAGCCTAAAAAACATTTGGAAGTGTTTTTATAGTAGACTCTTTTAGCAACGAAAGTTTTTGTTTTTATTGTTTTTTTGTTGGTTTTAAGTATTTCAATTTCAATGTCTTTGTCTTCAAAAAAAGACATTAAAAATCCTGAAATAAACAATTTATCATGTTTTATTTCAACAATATCCAACCAAATTTTATGATTATTTAGTTTGTCTACAATTATATCTCCTGAGTATACTCCTGCAAATTCACCATTAAATTTTGAATGAATATTTTCGTAAGTTACAACTCCATTAATACCAACATTAACGACTGCATATTTTGTAGCTAACATGTGATGTTTAATGTTTAATTTGTCGTTTCTTAAAGATAAAATAATGTTGTCATCTAAATGGGACAAAACTTCTTGAATAGATATATAAACTTCTTCAATTTCATCATTTGTTAGGATTTCTGAAATATTTTCCACACTGAACATCCATTGTATATCATAAACAATGAGATATTGTATGAATTTGACAACTTTACCATATTTCTCAATTGATGCATCAATCAGCGCTTTAAAATAATTTTCTAAACGATTTATGTAAAATTCTTTTTTTGTTGAGGATGAGTCTATTGTTGATGACTCGTCACTTCTTCTTCGATACCAGTAGATTGCTTCTGTTACAACGCCATACTTTGGGTTTTCCAAAAGCATTTTATTAAGCATTAATGTATCTTCTGAATTAACTAAACTTTCCGGGAATCTGTAGTTGTCAAACAGTTCTCTTTTAAAAAATGCTGAAGATGCTGAAAGTTGCGGAAAGTCCCAATTTTCAGTTAAATCAATGATTTTTTCTTCTTCAAATTTATAATTTAGGGGGTGTTGGCCTTCGTATTTGTCAAAGAAAAACATTCTGGTTGAAACAAAATCTATTTCATTGTAATGTAGTTCAAAAAACTCATAAATCTTATAAAATGTGTTTCCACTGAATTTGTCATCGCTGTCAAGGAAATTGATGTATTTTCCATTCGCATGCTCTAAACCAAGGTTTCTTGCAGATCCTTGACCTTGATTTTCCTGATATAAATAAATAATATTGTCAGGATATAAATTTAGATATTTTTCACAGATTTCTCGGGTATTGTCTGTGCTGCCGTCATCCACTAAAATTAATTGAATATTGCTTCCGAATGAAAAACTCTGTCCAATTAATGAGTTTATGCATTCTTCTAAATATTTTCCAGTATTGTAACATGCAATAACGACTGAAAATAGTTTATTTTGGTCTAATTTTTTAAATTCTTCATAATTTTTGGATTTAATGATTTTTTCAACTCTGAATTTTACATCACTTTCCAGGTTATCTTCAATTTCTTTATCTTTTAAAACTTCAGTTAAATCCTCTTTCATTAATTTAAAGAATTTTTCTTTGTATTTTGGTGAAGTTTGGGTAAATCTTGCCAGTTGCAAGTGTATTAAACGATTATTCAGTAAGTGTTTGTAGTTTTCGTAATTGTTAGTTTGTTTGAATGTATCTCTGATTTGTTTAGATATTGGCAGGAGGTCTGTGTAGTCGTTTTCCTTTGCAATATCGACAGTAGATCCTTTTCTGTTAACTCTATAATAATATAAGAATTCATCAACTATTGAAACTCTCTTGGCTCTTAAGTAAACATCAAAAAAGAACTTTTCATCTTCAAAAATAAGTCCTTCCGGAAATAAAATGTTATTGTCCTTAATCCGTGATGTTTTATAAATCTTATTATAAGGAGTAACTGCAATATTGCAGGTAAACTCTTTGGTGTCTTCATGGTTGAATATATCTTTTTCAAAGTCTCTAAAAACGCCAAGCATATAATACCAGACATTATCTTTAATTTCGCCAGTCTGATTGTCATATGTAGCTATTTTACACATGGCAATATCTAAATTATTCTCTTTTGCTTTTGAGTATAGTTTTTCAAGCATATCTGGTTCAATAAAATCATCCGAATCAATAAAACTAATGTAGTCTCCTTGAGCTTCAAGGATTCCTAAATTACGTGCAGTTGCTTGGCCTCCATTTTCTTTTGTGATGATTTTAACTCTTGAATCATTTTGTGAGTATTCCTCAAGGATTTTTAAAGAATTGTCAGTGGATCCGTCATTAATACATAAAATTTCAATATCAGTTAATGTCTGATTACATATACTATCTAAACATTCTCTAAGATAATCTTCAACGTTATAAACAGGGATGATAACCGATATTTTATACATTTAAAAAACCTAAATTGATTTAAAACTATTATAAACTATAAAAAAAATAATATAAAAAATTATTGAAAAAAAAGAATTATTTTAAGGATTGCACTACTTTTAATGCCTCATCAATAACTTGCCACATATCAAAGTATCTGTACATTCCCAAACGTCCACCAAAGATGACTTTATCCTCTTTTTTGGAAAGTTCAACATATTTGTTGAATAATTCAGAGTTTTTATCATCATTCATAGGATAATATGCTTCCTCACCTTTTACCCAATTTTTAGGATATTCTCGTGTAATAATTGTTTTTGGAGATTCAGAATCTTCAAAATGTTTGTGCTCGATTATTCGGGTGTATGGAGTTTCAGCATCAGTATAGTTGATTACAGCATTTCCCTGATAGTTTTCTATGTCTAAAGTTTCAAATTCAAAGTTCAGTCCTCTGTATTCAAGTTCTCCATAGCAATAATCATAATACTCGTCAATCATACCTGTAAATATTACTTTGCCTGCAATGTCCAACCAGTGTTGTTTGTCATCAAAGAAATCTGTATTGAGTTTAACTTCAATACCTTCAAGCATCTTTTCAACAATTTTAGTGTATCCTCCGATAGGAATTCCCTGGTATAAATCATTGAAATAATTATTGTCATAAGTAAATCTTACTGGAAGTCTTTTAATAATAAATGCAGGTAGTTCCGAACATTTTCTACCCCATTGCTTTTCTGTATATCCTTTAACAAGCTTTTCATAGATGTCTTTACCAATCAATGAGATTGCCTGTTCTTCAAGGTTTTTTGGATTATCAACTTTTGCTTCAGCCTTTTGTTCTTCAATTTTTGCTTTTGCCTCAGCAGGAGTTTTAACGCCCCACATCTGATAAAAAGTGTTCATGTTGAATGGCAAATTGTACAGTTCTCCATTATAGTTAGCAACTGGAGAGTTTGTAAATCTGTTAAAGTCTGCAAACTGGTTTATATATTCCCAAACCTCTTTATTGTTTGTATGAAAGATATGGGCTCCATATTTGTGGACATTGATGTTTTCTGTTAATTCAGTATATGCATTTCCTGCAATGTGGTCTCTTTTTTCAATTACTAAACATTTTTTTCCTGATTTTGTCATTTCATGTGCAAAAACTGCACCGAAAAGACCTGCACCAACAATTAAATAATCATATTTCATTTAAAACACTCATTATTTTTTTTAGTTAATTGTGAATCTATTTTTACGTTTATTTCTGACAAATAATTTTTGGATAAATTCTAGTCTAGAATTAATATCCAATTCTTTTAAAATTTTATCAATCTGATTCATATTTAATGTTTCTTTATTAACAAATTCATATATGAAAACGTCACTTTTATACTCATGGGTATTTAGGGAATCTTCCGCTCGATGATATCCTAAAAATTCTTTTGTATAAAAAACATTTTGTTTTTCGATTTTAGCTGGATTTCCAACAACCAATGAATTTGAACGAATTTTTGCATTATGGGGAATAAATGAATTATTCTCTACAATTGCACCTGAACCTATTTTAACTCCTCTAGAAATGTAAGCTAAATGTCCAATCCAAACATGGTCTCCAATAAAAACACTTTGAGCAAAGTTAATTCTTTGTTTTGTTTGGTTGTCATAAATTGGATGGATGTCTGCAGTTCTGATATTTACTCCACTTGAAAGACTACAATCCGCACCAATAATTACATTTTGATTTTCTTGGATGTTAATATTGACTGGAGAAGACATATTTCCTTCTCTTCCAATGAAAAATGTAGAATCATTGTATATTACTAAAGTAAATGAATACTGTGAGTTCATTGATGATGAAAGATAAACAATTGAATTGCTTCCTTCAAATGCAAATTTTGCATTATTAAGTTTTACATTACCTTCACAGTATAATATGTTATTATTACCTTTAAATGTGATGGTGGAATTAGTAATTATAGGATTTCCTTCAATTCTATTTTTATCTAAATTTTCAATATCTTTTTGAGAGTTTACAGTTTCCATATAATCATCTTATTTATTAATGGCATCCAAAATAGTGTCTAATTTTTTTTCTAAATTGTTCATTCGATTTTCAAGTTCTTTAGTGTCATTATTCGCATAAGTCCCTGCTTTTTGTGCTACTAAACACGCATCATTCCAAGGTGCTGCTTCTTCCCTCTCATCTACAGATGCATGAAGAACATTCAAATCAACATATTTTGCAAGTGCTTTCATTCCGTCTTCATAGAAAAGGTAACAATTAGGTGTGTTTCCCCCATGTCTTGGACCTGCTGATGGTACAATAATACAAACATATCCTCCAGGTTTTAAAACTCTTTCAATTTGAGACATTGTAAGCCAGAAAAATTCTAGGTGTTCAAATAATTGTCCTGAAATGATTACATCATAACTGTTGTCTTCTATTTCAAACCAGTTATAAATATCAGTTACAACAATGTCTACATTGTTACCATCTTTAAAATCTAAACCGGTATATGTCCAATTTTCTTCATCAAAAATATCCGAATAATTGTAGTTTCCTTTACCATCTAATGACCCTACATCAAGGATGTCTAATTTATTTGTAATGTTTAAATAAGTATTTTTAAACCATTCCATTTTTGAATGTGAATTTTTATGCATAAATATTTCTCCAAATCCATTTAATAATAATTTTAATATTATATTATATTTTATATATTTTAAAAATATTTAAATCATTTTATTATATGGTTTGTTATAGTATTAATTTAATAATTTTACTTATTTTTTCTATATGGCAATAAAATTAGTATTTATTTTTATTTTGTTCTGGAAAAAATATTGAGAATTTTCTTTAATTAGGACTATTTTTTCCATTTAAAACTCTTTAAATTAAAAACAAGCCCATATATTTTAATTATTTTTATTTAATTTAATATATTAAGTTTAAATGATAGAAATAAATATAATTATCTAAGTTAAAATTCATTTGTTTAGGGGTTATTTTCTTTTATTACTGATATAATTTCAATAATTCTATTATCAAATGTATGATTCTCTAAAACTATTTTCTGACCTTTTTTAGCAATTTTAATTCTTTCATCTTCATGTTCTAGATAATAATTAATTTTATTATTTAAATCATTTACATTGTCATAAGTTACAATTCCTCCTTCAAATAAAGTCTTAGCGGATGGAATATTATCTGATATAACAAATGTTCCACATGATAATGCATCAAATAGTCTATTAGATGGGAAATCTTCATCACGCATATCGTCCCAATGGTCATTTAAAAGTATTTTGCAAGAAGAGTAATATTTATGCAATTCATCATTTGGAATAAAATAACCTTTAACATATTTTTCATCAATGAATTCTTCCCATCCCATTCCATAAATGGAAACATCATGTTTTGTTTTTAAGATATCTTTAACGATTTCTCTATAAACCCCTCTTGTAACTCCTACAAATAATATTTCATCTGAAAAATATTTATCTTTTTCAGGATAAAATACATCTGGATCAGTACATTGCAATAATGCATGCACATTAGTATTTACTTTATTTTTAAGTTTATCAACATATTTATTTGAAGAAATAAATACATAATCATATTTTTCATATTCTTCTTTTAAAATTGATTTGGGGTGGGAAATATTCCACATAATATTGAGATTAGAATAATCTGGTTCATATTCTAATTCGCCTCTTAAAACTAATGCAATATCAATATCTTTTTCATCATACCAATGTTCTCTTTCTTGGATGATAACATTAAATCCAAACTTTTCAAATGATTTTTTAATAGCATTTGAGAAAAATAATTCTCCCCAGTGGGTTGTTCCTTCGGGATGGGGGGATTTAATAGCAATTGTTAAATTAGTATAATCATTATTTTTAATTTTATTGAAAATTTCAGGTTTTGTGAATTTAGCTAATTTTTTTTGTATTTTTGTTTTGTCATCTTTTATTTTTTGAATATTTGTTTTGTAATGTTCTATTTCATTTTTATGTTTTAAGTTAGGGGTCTCTTTTCTAAAATTTGAAATTTTATTAGATGAATTTTTTTCTATAATGTGTTCGGATTCCTGTGAAAGTAAATCTAATGTATTAAAACTTAACCATTCATTAGCATTTAAAAAGATTACATTTTCTCCTTTTGAAGTTTCTAATCCTTTATTTTTACAATATTCTTCACCTTTTCTTGTTTTATTTTTATAAATTTTTATTCTTGAATCTTTTTTTGAGAAATACTCTAAAATTTTTACTGTATTGTCTGTGGATGCATCATCAATGCATATTACTTCAAAATTTTTATAGGATTGTTTTATTAAACTATTTAAACAAATATTAATGCAATTTTCTTGGTTAAACATTGGTATAATAATTGAAATCATAAAAATCATTTATCACAATTTAATAGATAGTCTAATAACTCTTTTTTAGAATTTCTATTGAAATATTTTTTATTAAATGTTCTATCTTCTTCAAACCCATTACAAATATAATGTAGTTCTGGTGAAAAGTATTTGCACCATTTACTATTGATTAAATCTTTATTATTATGTAAGTAAAATCCAACATCAAAACATTTACTATTTTTTAAAGTTTGATATAGGTTAATATTCAGTGAAATCTCTTTAGGTTTTGATTTAATAATTAAATATAAATATCCTATTGGACTTAAAATCTTTTTAGTAAGGCTATTGTTTTTAAGATATTCAATTTCTGTTTTATTATTGCTTATTTCTTCTTTTAAACAATTTATGCAGTATCTTTCATTATCTAATTTAGATAAATTTTTTCTATATGAACGTTTTAATGTGCTTAACTGCTTTTTTTCAGCATCCAATTCTTGTTGTTTAGCTTTTATTTGATCATTACTAATGTTTATTTGATTTGTAAGGTCATTATCTTTTTTTGTTAAATAATTTTTTAATTCATTAATTTCATTATCTTTAGTTTTAATCTGTTTATTTAATTCATTTTCAGTATTTTTAAAATCTATTTTATTTTGTTTAATTTCATTATTTAATGAGTTGATTTTATCATTATAATATGACTTTCTTTCTAAAAATTCATCTGCGGTTTCATTAATTTTTTGAGTTAAAAAATCAAAGTCGGAATTTGCTGTTTTTAGTTGATTTTCAAGTGTGTTGATTTTGTTGTGTGATTCTTGTTCTAGTGAGTCTAAGTTGGAATTTGCTGTTTTTTTTGTTGTGTGATTCTTGTTCTAGTGAGTCTAAGTTGGAATTTGCTGTTTTTAGTTGATTTTCAAGTGTGTTGATTTTGTTGTGTGATTCTTGTTCTATTGTGTTTAAGTCGGATTTTGTTGTTTTTAGTTGATTTTGTAAATCCTGAATTTTTTTATCTTTATTAACTAATTTTGATTCAATATTTTTTATTTGTGATTCTTTTAAACTTAAATTGCTTTCAAATCCACTAATTTTGGAATCATTTAAATTTATTTGATTAGTTTGATGTCTAATTTTTGTTTCATAATCTTTTATAATACTATCTTTTTTTGATATTTCAGAGTCCATATCAATTAAATTGTCATCAAATAGTTCATATTTGTTAATATATGAAATTAGTATTTCGTTTTCAATTAATTTATCGGAGATATTGATGTCATTATTTTTATAGGTTTGGATGTTTTTTTCAATAATTTTAATTCTTTTTTGATTAATTTGTGATTTAGGGTATAAAATACATATTTCTTTAATAAAATTAATTTTCATAGTTCCAATATGTGAATTTTCATCTAAAAAATCTTCTATTGCAGTTGATACTCCATTTTTAGATGTATTTTCATCACAGGCATGATAAAATCCGTCACTAATGGTAATTTTTTCATTATTAAAACTAATTGTTAACTTATTAGTATATTCCTGCCTAAAATTAGCAGGGATGTTATCTGGATTTAAATATGAATCTCGTCTCTTGTTGGGGAAGTTATTATTACAAATAAATACTAATGGAAATTCATGGTTTGTATTTTTAATGATTTTTAATTCGTTAATGAGAGTATACCAATTAGGATCATCATCAATAAATATTGCATCATAATTTTCAAATTTTTGAAGTGCATTGAGTGGGGTGTCAGAAATACAATTAGGATTTCTGGTGTTAATCTGTGTAAATGATGCATCATACTTAAGAATATTATTAATTAGATTTTCATCTTTTATTCCTGAAATAATTGCATTATCGACTTTAAATACTTTTAATATTTTAGAAATTGCATCGATATTATAAAAATTATTCATTTAATCACCAATTTTAAATGAGTCAATAGTTTTATCTTGCTCTTCAATAGTTGAATTTAAAATTTTAATTTCTTCTTTTAGAGATTTAATCTGTTTATTTTTTTCTTCAAGACTTAATTTAATTATATTTATTTCATTATTTAAATCTTTATTTTGACTTTCTTTTTGTTTTAATTTTGATTTTAAGTTATTCAAATCATTATTTATAGTTTTTATATGTGTTTCATGTTCTTCTACAATTTTGTTTATTTCTGTGTCTTTTGTTGTTGTGATGTTGGTTATTTGTTCGTTTTGTGTTTGGATTTGGTTTTTTTGTTCGTTTATGGTGTTTTTTAGGTTGTTTATTTCATTGTTTTTTTCTGTGGATATTTTGTTTATTTCTGTGTCTTTTGTTGTTGTGATGTTGGTTATTTGTTCGTTTTGTGTTTGGATTTGGTTTTTTTGTTTGTTTATGGTGTTTTTTAGGTTGTTTATTTCATTGTTTTTTTCTGCGGTTATTTTGTTTATTTCTGTGTCTTTTGTTGTTGTGATGTTGGTTATTTGTTCGGTTAGGGAATTGATTTGGTTTTCACGTTCAACTAAAATATTATTTAAATCATCATTTTTATTTTTCATATTTTTAATATATTCATTATTTTTACTTAATTCGTGTTTATATTTCCCTATGTCTTCACTTAATGATAAAATTTTATCAGTCTCGTCATTTTTTAGAAAAACAATTAAATCAGAATACTTTTGCTCATTTTCGATTTGGATTTGCTTATTTTTATCAGTACTAGTTTCAAGTTCTAATAATAAATATTCTTTATTTTTTTCAATAATGTCTTTAAGGTTATTTATTTCAATATTTGTGGAATTTATTTTATTTTCATAATCCTCTAATTTATCAAAAACTTCTGAATATTCATTTTTCGAATTCTCTTCAAATTTTTTCATTTGTTTAGTAATTTTTTCAATTTTTTCTAACAAAATATTAATGTTATTAGTTTCTGTAGACATGGGAAAACCTATACTTTTTAATTAATAATTATATTTATTTTAAAATATATAAAATTATTATTAAAATTGTGTGTTAATTAAGAATTTGCTTATTTTAGGAAATGTTTAAATTTCAAGTGATTATTAAATCCTATATAAATCATATTCGAATTTTATGTACAATTTATATTATATTAAATACATATAAATTTATAATAAAAAGGATAAACCTTAAAATTAATTATTAATTAGATATTTTATGTTTAAATATTTTCGGTGCTTTTCATGAAATATGGTGATTATGAGAAAGAAAAAAAGAAAACCTATGATAAAGTAACAATACATCAATTGATAAATTTTGAAGAGAATGTGGGCAATATAAAAATTTCTGTTGTAGTGCCTATTTTTAATGTTGAAGATTATATTGGAGCATGTTTAGATAGTATTCTTAATCAAACATTTAAAGAATTTGAAGTTATATGTGTGAATGATGGTTCTACGGATTCTTCATTAGATATACTAAAAGAATATGCAACTAAAGATAAGAGGATAAAAATTATCAATAAAGATAATGCAGGATATGGCCATACTATGAATTTGGGGATGGACATGGCATCAGGTGAATATTTTGCAATAGTTGAAAGTGATGATTTTATTTTACCAAAAATGTTTGAAACTTTATATGCAGTTGCTAAAAAAAATGATTTAGATTTTGTTAAAAGTGATTTTTATCAGTTTTATGGTGAAGATAATACTAATATACTTAAAGAGTATCAAAAAATAGATTGTAGTGGAGAATTTTATAATAAAATTTTTTCCACACGTGAAAATCATAAAATGTATACTCTTCTTATGAATACTTGGACTGGTTTATATAATATTGATTTCTTGAGAAAAAACAATATTCGCCATTCCGAAACACCCGGGGCATCTTATCAGGATAATGGTTTTTGGTTTAAAACATTTTTCCATGGGGAAAAGGTTATGTTTATACCAGAAGCTTTTTATATGTACAGACAAGACAACCCTAATTCTTCTATAAGTAATAAGACTAAAATTTATGCTATGGATGTTGAATATGATTTAATCAATAATTTTTTAGATGATGAAGGCATAAAAAAAGATTTTTTAGATGCATTTGTTTATGCTAAATATCACAATTTTCATTTCACAATGGATAGAATTGGTTTGGAATTTAAAAAAGAGTTTTTGTTAAGCACGTCTGAACAGTTTAATTTAATGAAAAACAATAATGAGTTAGATACTTCTTTACTTAATGAATATGATTTGAATATATTAAATTGGATTATTGAAAGGCCTAATGAATATTATGACTTCAAATATAATATTGATTCTAAACATTATGAATTTTTAAAGAAATATTTGCAATGTCGCATAGATATTAAAAATTTAGGTTCGAATGACAATGATATTATTTTAATAGAGACTACTGACCCTTTACAGAATTTTTATGCTCCTGATTGGTTTAACAATGATATTGGAGTAGGTCATGTGCTGGAAAGTAATACTGGTAGTTTGGAATTATCTTTCAAATGTGTAAATGATGGAACAATAAACTTTGATTTTAGAGGAATAGATTATGCAGATCGGAAGGGTTATAGAATTCCAATTTATATTGATTATACAGAAATAATTATTGATGATGAAATTTTAGTTTCTGGAAGTAGAGTATCTTGGCACGACAATCCATTTAATTTCCAAAAAAAGGTTCTAAATGGACAAATTATTAATGTTCAAGTCAAATGGAAACCACTCAATGTTAATAGCATGTTTAAATTCATTACAGATTATGAAAGGCTTTTAAACATATTGACAAATTGCCGCATAGATATTAAAAATGAAGGAGAATCTAATAATGATATAAGGTTCCTTAAATCTAGTGGTTTATATGATGTTTCTAAACCAGAATGGTTTAATGATAATTTGGGAGTAGGTTCAATTTTAACAAGTAACAAGGGGATTTTAGATTTATCATTTGAATGCATAAACGATGGACATTTAAAACTTAATTTTAGATCAACCGATTTAAGGAATAAAACTTGTGATAGAATTCCTATTTTTATTGAGTATCAAGATATAAAAATTGATGGTGAATCTATTATTGATGATAATGTTGTTGTATGGCATGATAGGCCATTATTTTATGATAAAATGGTAAAAAATGGGCAAATTATTAATATTAAATTAAAATGGGCGCATTTAAGTAACACTCTTGAGTTTAAAGACATTGAAGTAAAAAAATTAAAAAAAGAAATTGAAGATTTGACTATTAAAAATAATGAACTAAAAGAATTTAATGATAAATTATTAAAGAATATTTCTTAACATGTTCTAAAAATTGTTTAATAAAGGTGATTTGATGGTTGAAATATCTATATTATTATATGTTCATAATTGTGAAAATTTTCTAAAAGAATCATTACATAGTCTCATTAATCAAACTTTTTCTGATTTTGAAATATTTTGTATTGATGATGAATCTGATGATGATTCTTTGGAAATATTAGATTCATATTCGAAAAAAGATGCACGTATTAGATTCGTATCTATTAAATATATGGGATTTTCTAAAGCAATGAATAAAGCAATGAGTTTTGTTGATGGAAAATATATTTATATCATGAAACCTTCAACCTTTTTAAAATTTAATGCCCTGGATATTCTTTATAATCACGCTGAAAAAACTGAATCAGATATTATTTTTACAGATGTAAATTATCAATATGAAAATATGTATTATAATAAATCAGATTCAATATATCAAATTCAACAAAATATCAGTAATCAAGTTTTTAATTATAAAGAGTTAAATAATTTAATATTCTCAATTGATCCCTCTTTAGAAAATAAATTTTACAGATTAAAGTTTATAAAAAATGGGGAATTAAAGTTTTCTGAAGATTTAAAATACCCGGAATATTTGTTTTTTTATAACTCATTATTGTCTGCTGATAAAATTTCATATGTGCAAGAATTTTTATTTGATTATAAAAAACCATTTGAATTTTTAAAAAGAGATGAAATCAAAATTGGAAATATTTTTAAAGAATATGACTTAATATTAAAAAAGTTTAGTGAAATTAATGAATTTGCTGTTTATAAACATTATTTTTTAGAATTGAAACTTAGTTTTTTTATGAGGGAATACAGTAGAATTAAAGAAGATTATAAAGAAAATTTCTTTAATATTTTTAGAAATGATTTAATAGATACATTTTTAAGTGGGGAATTTGAAGATGAATCAATTGAATTTTTGTCAGATTTTAATAGAAAAATTTTTGAACAAATATTGATTAGTGAAAATATTTATGAATTTTATTTACTTAGGAAAAATTTATTTATTACAACTGAATTTAATAATATTATTAATCGAAAAGCTTTTTTAAAATCAGTACATAATTAATAAATATTGGTTAAATTTATAGAAATTTTAATTACAAAGTGATATAAATGGAAAAACCTAAAATTTCAGTCATAATGCCTTCTTTAAATGTTGGAGACTATATGGAACAATGTCTTTCTAGTGTTTTGAACCAATCATTAAAAGAAATTGAAGTAATTTGTGTGGATGCCGGATCTACTGACCAAACTTTAGATATAATTAAAAAACATCAAGAAAGTGATAAACGGATTAAAATTATAACTTCTGATAAAAAAAGTTATGGGCATCAGGTTAATTTGGGATTAAAAGAAGCTAAAGGAATTTACATTAGTATTGTTGAAACTGATGATTATATTGATGAAAATATGTTAAATGATTTATATGAGTTTTCACAAAATAATACAGTTGATATTATTAAAGCTAATTTTTATTATTTAAATGATTATGGTGATGAAGTAGAACTAGTGAAAGATACTGCTAAAAATTTTTTAATTCCAAATGAAGTATTTATATTAAAAGAACAACCTTTATTCATTGAAGGCCATCCTTCTATTTGGGCGGGAATTTATTTAAGAGAATTTTTAGAAAAAAATAATATCACTTTTTTAGAAGTACCTAAAGGAGGATGGGTTGATAATCCTTTCTTTTATGAAACTGCTTTAAAAGCTCAAAAGATAATTTATTTAGATAAACAGGTTTATTATTATAGGATAACAAATCCTAATTCCTCCACAAATGATTTTAATGATAATACTTTACCCATGAAAAGAATTTTAGATATATATGATGTTTTAGAAGAAAATAAAGTTAAGGATGAGAATATTATTTTGTTTTTTTATAAAAGATTATTCAGATATATTGAAATAATTCTTGAAAGTAATGATAATGATTTATATTCATTAGATTATGAAACTTGTTGTTATATTCAAAAGGTATTAAAAAAAGTTGATAGTAATTTGGTTAGATGTGAATTAATAAGTAATTTTAAAGTTTTATATTATAAATTCATGTCTCCATTATTGCTCCAACATTTTGAGGAGAATAAGTAAAGTAATAAAGTACTTTGTAAACTTTATCAATGTTTAAGAAATTAAAAGTAGGTTTAGGGATTTCAATGGTTGCTGTATCAATAATAATGCCAGTTTATAATAGTTCTAATTTTTTAAATAAATCTATTGAGAGTATTCAAAAACAAACATTAAAAGACATTGAAATTATTTGTGTCGATGATGGATCAACTGATGATTCAATAGATGTTTTAAATGATTTAAATAAGAAATATGGAAATATTAAGATTATCTGTCAAGAAAATTCGGGTCCTGGAATGGCTAGAAATATGGGAATAAAAAATGCTCAAGGGGAATATATTGCATTTTTAGATAGTGATGATATTTTTTTGGATGCTGATGCATTAGAAACAATGTATAATTTAGGTAAAGTAAAAGATTTTAATCTAGTTTGTGCTAATCTAAAATGGATTAACCAAGATTATACAATTGATACTCATTATGATTTTCTTAATTCAAGATTTAAATATTTTTATAAAAAAGAAATTTTTAAATCTGAAGAATATGGTATTCCTTTTGCATTTTATAGAAATTTATTTAAAAGAAGTTTTCTTGAAGAAAATAACATTATTTTTCCGGATTTACGATTTGGTGAAGATCCGGTTTTTATGGTTAATGTTTTAGTAAATCTTAATGAATTCTTTGCTACATCTCTTGATTTATATGGGTATAATCATTCCATGGGAGGGGGTGTTAATGAAAAAATCAATAATTATGAAAAAAAATTTGCTTACCTAAAACATTTTAAAGATATTTTTGATATTTTAAAAATGCATAATTTTAATTCAATTTTTTCTATCTATAAAATA
The DNA here is from genome assembly GCF_902764455.1 of uncultured Methanobrevibacter sp. Lineage (NCBI taxonomy): Archaea > Methanobacteriati > Methanobacteriota > Methanobacteria > Methanobacteriales > Methanobacteriaceae > Methanobrevibacter > uncultured Methanobrevibacter sp. Next base: position 4,929 of record NZ_CACWVY010000016.1, on the reverse strand, counting down.
GAATTCATAGATTATTTAGTTTATTCAAATAATATTCACGATAAAGAAATTAAGAAAATTATAAAAAATTTATTTGAAAATTATAAAGATTATTTCGATGAAGAAGAATATGGTTTCTTTATAATGGATTATCTGATTAAATATTAATGAATGTTTATAAATTATAATTGTGATAAATATATATGTATTATGTAAATTAATTTTTTTAATAATATCATGGATTGAAAAATTTTTTCATGTTTAATAGATTATATTATGGTACAAAATACAGTAATTGTGAGGAATCAAATGAAGATTAAAATAGGAATATTGGGTTCTTGTGTTACAAGGGATATTTTTCGTTCAGTGTTTAATAATTATGATGAATATTTTGAAATTATTTCCTCATTAGAAAGGGTTTCATTAATAAGTTTAATGGATATTGACCATTCTATAGAATTTAATGAGAAAGATATTCAAATTTATCCTTTAAATGATAATAATAAATTTAGATCTGAGAGATTGAGGCATGATTTATCTAAAGATTTTATTAGGAGTATCGGTGAAAATATTGATTATTTAATTATTGATGAATTTTTTGAAGCTTACTTTGGTGTAATAAAAATAAATGACACTTATATCACTAACAATTTTTGGGATTATCCTGATACTGCATTTTATGAAACAATTGATGAAAAAAATAAATTAACTTTATACCATAATTTCTTAGAGTATTATATTTTATGGAGAAATAGTTGTGATGTTTTTTTTGATTATTTTCATGAAAATTTTCCAAATGTTAAAATTATTCTAAATAAAGTTAAGTTATCTTCTAAAGTATTAAAAGACGATGGTTCTTATTATATCGATGAAATTTTTCAAAGAGAATTAGAAAACTATAATCCTTTAATAAGGGTACTGGAAAATTATTTAGAAAAAAATCATGATGTGCTTGTTGTTGATTGTACAAAAGATGTTAGGGTAAATGAAAATCATATATGGGGCAAAGGTTTTGTCAATTATTGTGATGAATTTTATATTAATGCTTTTGAAAAAATATTGGAGATAATTAATGAAAATCAATTAAACAATAAAATGTTGAATGATGACTCTAATTCTGAATTGAATCAGGAAGATTATAGTTATATTAACGTAGCACAGGACTCTAAACTAAATGAATATTTAGAAATAAAAAAATACCTTTTTGAAGAATCATCTGTGGATAGTAATTTTGTAGATATTAATCGATTAAGAGATTATCTCAAGTATCTTTCTAAAAACAATTTTATGAATCTAAGTACTGACCTTCAAGAGTCATCATTCAACGAATTAATAAAAATTAATAGATTCATAGTTGATAATAAAGTATCTTTCGATGAAGAAACTAAAAATATTGAGAATGAAATAAATTCACAATATTTCAATGAAAATGCTGAATTTTTAATTAAATATCTAGAATCAAGAATCGATATTAAAAATTATGGCAATGAAACAAATGATATTGTTCTGTTAAAATCCAATGATTCTAGTTTGAAATTCACACAACCCTCTTGGTTTAAGAATGAAAATGGTATTGGGGCTGTGATTAGTAGTGTCAAAGGTGATTTAAATTTATCTTTCAAATGTGTGAATGATGGCAGGTTAGTTATTGGATTCAAATCTATAGATTATAAAGATAAAACTGGAAACAGAATACCAATTTATATTGATTATAATGAAATATTGGTAAATAATAATGTTATTGTTGGGGAAAGCCAAGTGTCTTGGCATGATTCTCCTTTCATTTTCGAAAAAGATGTTAAAGATGGGGAAATAATAAATATTAAAGTTAGATGGGGTCCAATTAACTATAAGAGTAATCTTTTTTTAGAAACGGATTATGAAAAATTAATAAATAATTTTTATGAAGCCCGCATTGATGTTAAAAATGTTGGAAAGGAAAATAATGATTTAATTTTAGTTGATTGTGATGATTCTTTAAGCCATATTTATAAACCTATTTGGTTTAAAGATGAATTTGGTGTTGGGACTGTCGTTAATAGTAGTTCTGGAAATATTAATATTTCTTTTAAATGTATAAATGATGGTAATTTAAATATTGATTTTAGAGCTATAGATTTTAAGGATAGGAATAATAAAAGAATCCCAATTTTCATTGATTATACTAAAATACGAGTTAATGATGTTGATATCATTGAAGATAATATCAGTGTTTGGCATGATGCTCCTTTTGTTTATAATATGGAAGTTGAAAATAATCAAATTATCAACATTCAAGCAGAATGGAAACCATTAAGTGAAAATAGTAATTTACCGTTAATTCAGGAGGATAACATGAGGATTAATTCAAAGGATGGTGAAATAAATAAATTAAAAAATGAACTCGACAAGTTAAATAGTGAAAATAAAGAATTGAACAATCTTAAAGTTAAACTCTTAAGTTCCATAGGTTAAAGTTGATTTTTCACGCAATATTAAACATCAAATAAAAAAATAATAACTTTAATATAGATAAAAAGTTATATATTTAAAGATATGGATTAATGGGTGATTATTTGAATGATAATATGATTATGTTAAGTGAATTTGAAAGACAAATTGATGAATTATTGTTGCTTTCTTCTAAGGGATATGATTTTAATGAAATCGTTAACTTAATTAATTATCAAAAGGATTGTTGGCAATTATGCAGATTTGATTTAAAAAACAGAGGAAACACTTTTAATAGAGTTAACATATTCGAAAATCCCAATAATTTGCATATTCGTTTTCCATCATGGTTTAAAGATGATTATGGTCAAGGTTGTCATATTGAGGGTTCTGATAAAAAATTGAATTTAAAAGTTCAATGTGTAAATAAGGGTACATTAAAAATCTATTTGAGGGGGGTAGATTATAGGGATGTAGACAATATCAGATATCCTGTTTATGTAAATTTCACTACTTTTAAAATTAATGATAACTTAATTTTTCAGGAAAATAAATTAATTTATCATGACCAACCTTATGAATTTGAAATTGTATCTGATGACAAAGACATGTTTGAGATATATTTGGAATTTAAAACCATTTTTGATTATTATCCATTTTTTTTAAATTATTTTAATAATGTAAAAGATATGGATGAATTAAATGAAGAATATGTTTTATTTAAAAAACAGGTAAAATTCATCCGATTTTTAGAGCATTTTGATGAGATTAATGAGTCTTCATTGGAAATGTATGATTTTATGAATAAATCAAATGAAGTAAGTTTATGCGAGAATGAAGAAAATTTATTATCTTATGATTCTTTTTTAAATCATTATGCCATTCATTTATACTATTTTGAATTAAAAAATCACATCGATCAATTAAATGAAAGAATAGAATTTTTGGAAAATAAATTGAACGACTATGAAACTAACTAATTTATTATAAGATTACTTGATTTGATTTATTATACTATCTTTTGGATTAAATTTCAATAGGGTGCTATTGGGTTCTTTCAAAAACTTGTGTGATTTTTTTTCTTTTTCATTATTTATGTTTCAATGATTTAATTTTAGCATAAATCTGCTTGAAAGTCCTTGTTCTATTTTCATTGTTCTTTTTATATGTTCTGGAAATACTTTTTGAAAGATATTTTCAATTTTATTGTTTGTGGATGAAATATTTTTATTTTTCAACTGTGTCGTTAATTTTTTAAAGTAAGGAATGGTGAATTTCCACACGATTTTGTGTGTAAACTTATTTTTTGGATAATTTTTATCAATAAGTTTATCACGTAATTTTTTTGCTTCATCAAAGTTATTTGCATTCAATATTTTAAAAATGTGTTGTTTTAAATCAATTAATTTTTCCATTTCTTCTTCATTTATTTGGTTTTTGTCAAAATAATCTTTAAATCTTTTGTTTATTGCTTGTTTTACGTGAAATTTACAGAAATGATGTTTTACTTTTAATTTGTCTATTGCTTATCGATATTCCTGTTTTAAATCCGTTCCAATTGATATTTTCTTCTGATTACGTAGTGATTCGTTTAAAAAAGTATAAATGATCTTGGAATCCTCTGATTTGACCAATTTGGTCGAAACGAAAGTATTTAATTTAACATCGAATAATTCCAAAATATGTTGCCATACTTCATTAATTCTAGCCCGAAGGCTGTAAAATAAGTAATATCCAGAATAGTACCAATTATCATAGTCAAATTCATATTTGGAGTTCAAAATGATATTTTCTATGCTTTGATGTGAGATTTCAACGTTATGTTGTTGTTTTAAGTCAAAACGTATTTTATGAAGTCCGGCACCATAGATTTGATATAAATTTTCAATACAATCAATAACTGGCAAGGTAATGTTAGAATTATGGTAAACAAGTAAAGATAAATCAGAATAAAAGACTTTGCCACATTTCTTACCTTTATACTTTTGAATAGTGCAAATTTGCTCCCCTATTCTTAAGAAAATTAATTTTCTTTCATAAGTTCCATTTTTAACGGTGTGATGCGATTTACATGATGGGCAGGCCGCAATTCTATTTTCAAAATGAATTTACCTCTTTTTTCCAATCTGATAAGATTATCCTCAATATTTTCACAACCAAATCGAGAAAGATCATCAAATTGACGGAATTCAGAAAACTCAGGTACAAAATCGGAAAGTTTATATTCTTTTAACTCCATACATTCATATGGAGCTTTAATATTTTTACTAGACATATTAATATTTAAGTTCCACATTATATATTAATTTCACTGCTTTTAAATTAAAAATAAAGAAAAATTAGAACGAAAAAATTTCGTGACTCAAAAACTAGTGAAAATTCAAATCACGCAAGTTTTTGAAAGTGACTGCTATTGGTTAGTCAATGCCGTCAATTTAAGAATTTCATAATTTTTTTATCTTTTTGATTTTTTATATATCTCTTTTTTCATGTTAATCTGTAGTTCATATTGAATTTTCT
>NZ_CACWVY010000015.1:20503-110049 GCF_902764455.1 uncultured Methanobrevibacter sp. | reverse complement strand
ATTAATGCTACTGGTAACAGAATTATTTTGAATTCTTCTGAAGAAGGTAATGAGTCTATTCAAGAAAAATTTGGTGTTGAAGCTGTTGGTATTAAAGTTATTAAAGGTGCTGCTTATTTAACTGATAATACTATTGCTACTGCTGGTAAAGGTGTTTCTTTAACTGGTAATGAGACTTCTGCTTACTTAGCTGACAATTTCATTAATGTTGTTGCTGGTGTGGATAAGGATGCTTATGCTATTTATGCTACAGGTGGTCCTATTTTATTTGTTTTAGGAAATACTGTTGATTATCAGGGTGCTACTAAAGGTACTGGTGTTAATAATGCTGTTTATCTTAATAATGTGTCTGCTTTGATGGTAGAAAACAAGTTTGATTTGGATTTAGTTTCTTCCTCTGTGGATTGGGTTGAAATTCCTGCTGGTTCAGGTAACTGGGTATCTTTCCCTGTTTCTGAAGGTATTGTGTTTGAAGATTCAGACAATGTAATTTTCATGGACAATAATGTCGATGTTACTTACAATGATGCTGTAGGCTTTTATGATACTATTTATTCTGTAAGTTTCAAGAATTCTAATAATGCTTTAATTAAAGACAATAACATTACTGCAAACGGTCACAATTTCATCTATGGTCTTCAGGTAAGTGGAGAAAACTTCACTATTGAAGGTAACAATATTTCAGTTTCATCTGATATTTATTATGCTAATGGTATTGATATTGAAGGTCCTGCTTCCGGTGTAGTTAAAGACAATGAAATTTATGTAAGTGGTATTGTTTCTGCTTATGCTATTTATTCCGGTATGAACGGTGCTAATGTTTCTGCTAATTATACTGGTAATGATATTGCTGCTAAAGCATACAATGTATTCGGATTCTCTTTAGGTGATGTTGAAAGTAACATTGTCGGCAATGACTTAATCCTTTTCGGTAACTACACTACAGGAATTGCATTTAAAGGATCTCTATTAACTGTAGAAAACAATGCAATTAATGCACTCGGAACTAATGTCGGGGATGAAAAAATCTCAGAAACATTCGGCGTTGAAACAATAGGTATCAAAGTTACTGCAGGTAATGCTTTAATCATTAACAATAATATTAATTCAACTGCAAATTACACTATTGATGTAAAAGATACCAATTCTTCAGTACATGACAACTATTTACTTGCTAAAGAGTTAATGGGTGATTACAGTGTCAATAAATCCGGTGATGCTGAAGTTTACGACAACAATCCTAAATCAATTTCAGGAACTATCGAAATTACTGAAGTAGATGGTGATTGTACAGTTATCGGTGTTTTAAAAGACGCTAAAGGAAATCCTATTAAAAACGAAACAATTGATTATTCAGTCAATGGAGTATCTTCAACTGTAGTTACAGATGAAAACGGTACTTTCAGAATAACCAACAACACCAACGGTGAACTCAAATTAGCTTATGTCGGTGATGCACTAATTAATCCGGTAAATGCTTCAATCATATTGAAAGATATTGCAGCTCCTAGATTAGGCAGTCAGTTCAATGTTACTGAAGGTATTTCAATAAAAACCTATGCTGTTGATTCCAAAGCTGGTGAAATTGGTCAGACCACTTCATTTAAATTAACAGACTCCAACGGCAATCCTATTGTAAATGCTACAGTCAAATTTGCATACAAAACAGTTATTCTCGAAAGAACTACTGATGAAAATGGTATCGTATTTATTGGTATTAACACTCAATTAGCTCAGGAAGCACTCTGTGCAATGTCCTATCTCGGTGATGACAAATACAACGCTACATTTGTCGCATTCAGTTTCGACATCCAGAAAAAACCTATTACAATTTCAGCTCCTGCAAAATCATACAAAGTAAGTGCAAAAACCAAAAAATACACAGTAACCATAAAAACAGAAAAATGCAATTCCAGAGATGGAAAAGTTTACCTCAGCGCAGGTAAGAAAATAACCATGAAAATCAATGGTAAAACTTACACTGCAAAAACCAATGCTAAAGGTCAAGCAACCTTTAACCTTAAAATAACCAAAAAAGGTAAATTTGCAGCAACTGTTAAATTTGCTGGAGATAAAACATACGCTTCAGCAAGCAAATCTGTAAAAATAACTATTAAATAGAAGTGATTTTTCACTTCTAACTTTTTTTTCTTTTTTGACATTGACATTTCATATTTTCAATTTTATAACTGATTTCTCTCGGTTGATATATATTCTTATTTTCAATCAGCTTTTAAAATTAAAGGGCTTAATGTTAATGTAAAATTCGATTAATATTTTTTATATTTCAAGAGTTAAACTATTGAAATAATTATTGTCTTTTTGTTTAAAATTGGGTCTTGAAACTTTCTAGAAAATCCTATTTTCCTATTTAATTTAATTTTAATCAATTTGACTGTAAATATAAATATAATGTACAATATAAAATATATCAATTAAATTGTTGAGGTCATAAAAGTTGAAAAAGATATTTTTAATGTTGATGATTTTTTCATTAATATTGACTGTCAATGTAGCTTTTGCTGAAAACGAAACCGCCATACAGGATGTTTATGTAAGTGTTGAAGGTAGCGACAGCCTTGGAAACGGATCAGTTGATAATCCTTATCATACACTTGACTATACAATTGGTGTGGCCTCAAACAATTCAAATATCTATTTGAAAAGTGGTGTTTATAATTCTACAGGTTATGAAATAGTAAACAAATCAATTTCAATAACTGGAATAGGTGATGTTACTGTTGATGGAGGTAATGGAAATAAATCTCAATTAATATTTAAAGTTAACAATGATTCATCCCTTATTTTAAATAATATTAAATTTATTAATGGTTATGCAGATTTGGAAGGTTCACTTTCACCTATAATAAATGAAGGGAATCTTAAAATCAGCAATTGCAATTTTTACAATTTCACAACAATCAACGGCGCAATATTGAATAAGAATTCATTAACTCTGGACAACATTTCAGAATCCAAATTGTCAATCGACTGGAAATCAGTATTTGGTGAGGCTGGAAACATAGGTTTTATTTCCTGGATTCAACGTCAAATTAAAAATAATCCTTCCAGGGGAGAATTCGTTACAAACATTGGAGATTGTGTAATTTTTAATTCAAAATTTGTCTCCACGGTCTATAACAATAGGAATATGAATGTTTCAAATTCATATCTTAGCGCATTTATTTCCAATAGAAGTTATGACATGGACATCAGGTCTGTCATTGACAAGTCACAGGTAATGTCCCTGAGAGTTTCAAACAATGATTTATTGGTTGTCAACAATTCATTTGTAGATCCTCGTGAAGATGAATTATGGAATTCAAATGCTATTATTCAAAATTCAACATTTTTCAATGACAGCGAGAAAACTCAGTATTCTTTTAGAGCATTTTATTCAAATGTAACCATTAAGTCATCTTCATTTAACAGAATTTTATGGTTTGACTATTCAAATGTGTCTATAACCTATTCAACAGTTCTTGATAGGATTTTTGCCATGGTGGACAGTAATGTTGATGCCAATTATAACTGGTGGGGAGATAATAGGGGCCCTCGTGTAGAAAAAAATGCATACGCAAAAGTGTCAGCCAAGTATTGGATAGTAATGGCATTTGACTGCACTGACAATAATGTTTCAGTTGATTTTGTCAAATATACTGATGGCAATAATGTTTTTGACTTGAAAGATATTTGTGATGTAAACCAAAGATTGGTTAAACTGGAAACTGAAAGTGGCAGTTTCAAACAGTCTCAAGGATATCTGGTCAATGGATCATATAGAACAGAATTGATTGGAAATAATTTAAATACAATGATTTATGCAAAAGTTGACAACCAGGTGCTGAGGTTTGCTGTTGGTGACGGATATACAGATTACACATGGTATGTTTCAAATGATAAAGGTAATGATTATTTCTGTGATGGCTCACCTGAAAATCCATTTAAGACATTGTCAAAGGCAGTCTCAATGGCATACAGTGGAAATACCATTTATGTAATGGAAGGGGTGTATACCTTAAGCTGGAATGCAAATTTACAAATCTCAAAAGAGTTATATTTTGTTGGATTGGGCAATGCAGTTCTTTCAAGACCTAACGCTAGAAACATTTTCATAGTTGATGATAAAGGTATCTTAAATATTGACAATATTAATTTTACAACTTTTAATCAGGCTTATGCTGATGCTCTGATTTATCTAAACGGTGGACAGGTCAATGTGAAAAATTCCAATTTTTATGATATTCCTGCTAATTTCGGTATAATTTATGCAAATAAGTCAGATTCAATCTATTTGAACAATGTGAGCTTTAATAATTTTGTAGGCTGTGCAATTAAAGGTAATTCAAAATTTATATGTGTTAACAATACTTACTTTACAAATGAAGCTAGTAAATATCATGTTGAAGATATAATTTCGGTCAACTCTGACATTGATGTTCTCAATTCAAGATTTGAAAACAATACTAATGGTTTAATTTCCACAGGCATAAATAGTCTTTCCAAAACTTACATTTACAATACTTCATTTGTTAACAATAATTGGATAAACCGCAATCGTTTCGGTCTGAACATTGACAATTCAGAAAATAATAGACGATATGCAGTTATTGATTCATGCTACTTTTACAAAAATAGAGGCCATATTGTTGTATGCAATGTAATAAATAATTCCTGTTTCATTAACAATACTGATGTTCCTTTTGAGGAATATTATGTAAGTTCTGATAGTTATCTGCAAACTTTAATCACGGCTTTCGATTTAATCAATAACTCTTACTTTTATGGAAATCAGCTTCCAGCAAAAACATATACTCAACATGTAATTCAATCAGATAATGTTTACAATAGTATATTTATTAAAAATACCGGAGCTTTTGGTGTATTGTCAGAACCTAATGAAGTTCATTACTGTGTTTTCTTGAATAACACGGGTCTTTATGGTCCAAGTGACATATTCGTGTATAAGGGCAATTTGAATGCTTCAAGCAATTGGTGGGGTTCAAATCAAAAGCCTGACGATTCAAAAGTTCAGGTGTTCATTGGCAATCTGACCTTGGAAAATTGGGTGATTTTAAACATAACTCAGGAAGGCAACAAGATTATAGCATCACTCGATAATGTCGTTGATGACGATAAAAACATTTACAGGTTAAATCACACTTTACCTGAAAGAATGGCTTATTTCACAAGTGATAATGGTGAAATCACACCAGTAGTTAACCTTGTTAATAATTATGCTATAGCTCATTTGATTAAAAATACAACCTCTGATTTTGATGTATATGTTGTGGTGGACAATCAGAAATTGAGTCTAACAGTTTACAATAATTCCACATTGATATTGATAGATGACGTGACTCTCTATGGTAAGAACAATAAGTATAAGATTACTTTAATCAATGTCAATGGCCATAAGATTTCAAACCAGCTTTTGGATGTTGTTGTCAAATCAAAAAATGGGTTTATGCAGCCTTACACATTAACAACTGATGAAAATGGAGTTTCATATTTAAATGTGGACTATGCAGTGGGAATGTACAATATTGAAGTAATATATTATGGAAATGGTTACTTTGAAAAATCCTCTTCTCAAGCCGTTATAAATGTATCATCAATTGAAACTTCAATTTATTCGCATGATTTTGTCTATTGGGGAAAGAATAATAGGTTTTACATGATATTAACTGATGAACTTGGAAGAAAGTTACTCAATCAGTCAATCGTATTAGAAATTTACAACTCAAAAAACAAATTGCTTGCAAGTGTTAATGTAATGACTGGGACCAATGGGCAGGCAGAAACATTATTTTCTCTTGATACTGGTGACTATATTGCCAAATGGAATTATTTAGGTGATGACTGGTATAAACCAAGTTATTCCTATTCACATGTTACAGTCAATCCGATAAATACAACATTGACACTTCCAAATGCTACTCTCTACGGAAGGGGAAATGACTATGAATTTACATTTACAGACATTTATGGAAACAGGATTTCAGATGAAACAATTAACCTGAAAATATCAAATGCTACAGATTCAGCTGATTTTAAGATAAAAGTGGAAAATGGTGTGGGATCAATTAACATTAACCTGCTTCCTGGAATTTACGATGTTGAAGCAAGCTTTGCAGGAGACAATGTTTATGGTTCGGCCAATGTAAAATCAAGCTTGAACATTCAAAAGGTATACTTAACATTAAACTTCAAATCACATGCAAAAATTCCTGAAAACGGAGTATTCACAGTCATTCTAAAAGATATGTACGGTAAAAGGGTTTCTAGTGAAAAATTAACGCTCGAATTATATGAAGATGGATTGTACAAAACCTACAATGAGACCAGCGATGCAAACGGGGAGGTAAATTTCAAAATAGATGCAGTTGAAAACATCTACTTTGCAATAATGAACTATGATGGTAGCACATGGTATAATCCATCAACCGGGGCTGCAACAGTTGAAGTAAGTCACAGCGTAAGTGTCGGTAAGGTTTATCTTGATGGAACTGACTATACTGCATATTATGGTGAAAATGGATACTTTACAATTTTATTCAATGATACAAACAAGTTTTCACTTGAAGGAATGAGCATTCCTGTCGTAATATCTTCAGGGGATTTTTCAAAGGCGATTAATGCTGAAAGCGATGCATTTGGTAATGTTCGTGTTCAAATTACACTTGAACCTGGAACATATAACATCACCTACAAATATGAAAATCCGTTTTATAACATTTACAATTCAAAATCAAATACAATTACAATATTCAGGATGCCGACAAGCCTTGTTGCATCAGACATGATTATAAAAAAAGGGGATAACAAAAACTTTGAAGTAAAACTAATAAACAAGAATGGAGTAGCCATTTCCAATTTGCCGGTGGCCATAAAAGTTGATGGCAAATCATATAATGTTTCTACAAACAGTTTTGGAATTGCAAAATTGCCTTTAAATCTCGATTTGGGCTATCATAGTGTGGAATGTGAATTTGAAAATGTCAATTATATCTCTTCAAGCACCAACACCACAATTTTGGTTGTTGATGATTCAAAAACTATCACTGGCTTGGAAACAAACGAAGTGCATGCTGGAGAAGGCAAAACATTTAATTATAGAGTATTACTTCTTGATGCTTTGGAAAATCCTATCAAATCGTCCCAAATTGTTTTAAATATCACTGATGTAGAGAATAATTTAATTGGAAGCTATGAAACTTATACCAATCAAAATGGTGAAGCAATATTTTACTTGAACTTAAGTTATGGTACTTATACTGCAAAGGCATACTATTCAGGCAATAATATGTACTTTGAAAGTTTCAATACAAATAATATTTATATATCTCCTTTTGAAAACGTTACTGAGACAATACTCTTCGGCAGTGATGCGGAAATAATCAATGGTTATGGAAATGCATATTATGTTATTTTAAAGACAGTTGATGGGGATTTCATTGAAAATGCAACTGTGGAATTTATTGTAAAAGGAAATAAATATTATTCAACAACTGATAATCGGGGAAAGGCAGTATTAAATGCTTTATTCAATCCTGGAGCTTTTGAAGTCAAAGCTAAATTTGAAGAATCAAGCAATCTGACAAAAGCATATGTCACCAACCATATTCGTGTTTCAGGAGAACCGGTTTATTTGGTCTCTCAGGACGTAGTTAAATCTTATCATAACGGCACCCATTATTATGTAGCATTGTTTGATGCATTGGGCAGACCTATGGTTGGAAAGACTATTCACTTCATTTTCAACAATGAAACTTATAATGAAACCACTGATGGCGATGGATTTGCAGTCTTTGAAGTCTGGTTTGGCCCGGGTGAGTATAACATTACTGCATTTTATCAGGGAAGCTATCCAGATGAGTACAGAATTGTTTCAAACAATATTGCTGTTTTGACAACTCTTTTAAGCAGTAACGTTACCGTATATTATACTGGAAAAACTACAATGTATGCAACATTTTTCGACTTCAGCAATAATGCTTTAAATGATACTGATGTGCTTCTAAACATTAATGGGGTCACATATAAGGTTAAAACAGATGAATACGGAATTGCCACATTACCTATTAAATTAAATGCTGGCAGTTATGACTTGAATATCTTAAATACTGTTACGGGCCAGATTGAAATGTATAATGTTAAGATTTTATCCACCATATCTTCTTCCAATCTTGTTAAGTATTATAAAGGCTCTGCAAACTTTAAGGCAATATTTAAAGACAAGAATGGAAAGCTATTGAAAAATACTTTGGTGAAATTCACATTAAAAAGTAAAACTTATTCAATCAAGACAAATGCAAATGGAGTTGCAACCCTAAAAATCAATTTAAAACCTGGAAAATATACCATAACAACCCGGAATACCAAAACTGGTGAAAAGCACTCAAATAAAATCACTGTAAAGACTAGAATAATCACTTCAAATAAAAATGTTAAGGTTGCAAAAAAGATTAATTTCCAAGCAAAAATTCTCAAATCCAATGGTGAGATTGCTAAAAAAGCAACAGTCAAATTTAATATTAATAAAAAAACATATAATGTTAAAACTGATAGTAAAGGTATTGCTAAAGTAAACATCAAACTTAATAAAGGTAAATATACAATAAAAACAACTTATGCAGGTTTGACCGTGAAGAATACAGTGAAGGTGGTTAAATGAATAACAAAATTTTAATACTTGCTTTTCTAAGTTTAATCATTTTATGCACTATTGGTGGAGTTTATGCCACTGATATTGACAATTTAACTCTGACAGTTGATATTTCGTCTGAAATTGAAGGAATTCCGGTCGATGATGCATCATTTGAAAGTGGTGAATCTGAAATAGTTATCACGGATGATAATTACGATAATTACTTCAATAAGTATACTGGTACAATTAAAGATACATTAAATCCCTCTGTCAATACTATTAAAATGGGTAATGTTTCTAATAAGGCTTTTATTATTGACCGACCTTTAAATATAATGCCTTTATCTTCCGATTGTGAAATCAGCAATGGGGTTATTCATCTGGTTCAGGGAAGCAGCGGATCCAACATTACCAACTTGGTTATTAACAATACAAAAGGAGATTTATATGTTGATGGATTATTCGTTTGCAAGTTGCATGGGATATGGTTTTCAAATTCAAGTGATAATCTTATCTATAATAACACCATTCGAATTCCAGGTACTGAAGGATGCTATGCGATACCGATGGGATATTCAAGCAGAAACAGAATTTTATACAATGATGTAGTTTCAACTTTCACATCATGTATTCTGATGGGAATGTGTGACTACAACAATATTTCCTATAACCGTCTGGAAGTTAAAACTTTATATTATGCTGCCGTGGCTAATATAATTTATATGAATCCTTATGGTCATGCTGATTACAGTGGTCCTGCAGATTGTGTTGGAACTTATATTTCAAACAATTTCATTAAAAATGTGGATGAAAACAGTGTCATGGAATGGACTCTCAATTTGATGGGAAAATCTGATAACACTTCAATCATCAATAATACTATTGTCAACGGAGATATTGGAATAACCATGTCTGGTAATTCAAATAATATTCTAATATCTGGAAATACAATTATAAACTGTACTTCTTCAATTGTGGCGGGTGCAGATGATGTAGTTATTTCAGACAATATTATTACAGGTTCATCAATGAATGACGGTATAACAATTTTTCCTGATGAACTAGACTATAAAGATAATGCATATGTTTTTAACAATACAATTGTTTATGACAATCTTTATAAGGCAATTTCCATTGGTCGTGGAGCTAATGTATATGATAATACAATAAAATTGTCTAAATATGGTGTTGGAATCTCTGACGGTTCAAACAATTCAAACATAACTGGAAATAGGATTTATGTTTTAGGGGATGATGGAATTTTGCTCAATGGAAACAATTCTTTTGTATCAAACAACATTATCCATACAAAAGCCAAAGGTATTTCCAGTGTGTCTAAAAGTGAAAAATTTAAAGTATATAATAATACTATTGTCTCAAACAAGATTTACAGTGATAAATATGGTGTTTGTATCGAAGGTTATGTCTACAACACCACAATATCTGAAAATTATATAGAAACAAATGAAAGTGATGCATTCTACATTAACATGTACATGACTTTGGATGATAGAAATCCTGGTCAGATTGCAGACAATACAATCAATGGTATCATCAAGGATACTGAAATATTGGTGATTGATGACAGTAATTTTTATGATTATTTTGACGATGAGGGCTATTTAAAATATAATTTCAAAACAAATTCACAAAGAATTTTGTTTTTAACATTTCTGACAAACAAGAATCTTTATTTCACAGATCCAATCACATTAACAAGTAACAAACAGGCTAACCTGTTATATAATATCACAATAACATTGACAGAAGATGCATCCGATTCTACTATTAGAGACTTCAAGTTTTACAGTTTTGATAAGGAAAGCATTATCCTTGACGGTGTTGAAAATGTAGTAGTTAAGGATAATGAATTTACAGTATTGGCGGGTGATGTTTTTGAAAGTAAAACAATATCCGTTGTTAGAGGGTGTGACTTTTGTAATATCACTGGTAATTCAATATTTGTAAATTCAAAGGCCTATGTGACTTATGCGATTTGCGTTTCAGAGCCACAATACCTGATGGTAAAAAGGATTTCAAGCAATTTTAATATTTTGAACAATAACATTCTAATCAAATCTTCAGGCATAGCCGAGGCAATGTATTTTGATGCGCTGGTTGAAAGTAGCATTACAGGAAATAGCATTAATATAATGTCTGACGGTTCAGCATATGGTGTAGCGGTCTGTGATGTTTTTGAAAGGCCATATGACATTAACCTAGATTCAAATTCTATCATTGTCAATTCAAAGGAAATGAGCTATTTGATTGAACTTTATAGGGTAGACTATTGTAAAATAGTGAATAATTATTTAAAAGGAACTGCTAATGGTGTTTATGCCATCGGTTTGTATAATTCAAGTTCAACCATTAAAGGTAATGAAATCATTGTTGTTGGAAGAAATTTAACTGATGAACATGCAGGTGATGCACTTGGTAAAGGTAATTCAGCTATTTACCTTACAAGACAATCTTATGTCGATAAGTTTGAAAATAATATTATTGATGCTCAAAATTGTGAAATAATTACTAATTTAAGTTCACAAATTTCAAAAATAAATTCAAATGCCTTTGTTATTTCAAACAATAACTATGACTTATACTTTAACATGAATGGAAAACTGATTTCAGGAATTATCAAAAATAGCGATAAGATTTTATTTAAAAATTTCACAGATTCAAAAGCAATGGATATTGATGTGTCAGTTTTAATAAAACCGTATTCGCACTTAAATGACTTCAGAGCTATTTTAATATTATCTAAGGGGTCTGATAAATCAATAATAACTGGATTTGATTTTAACGATGCAAATATTGTATTGCAGAATGTTTCAGATGTAACAATTACTTCAAATAATTTTGCAGATTCAAAAATAACAGACAACTGTGGCTTGAACAATACAATTTCAAACAATTCCTTTGAAGTTAAAGGGGAAACCATAATCTTTAATGGATGTTTGAATGGTAATTTTGTGGCAAATGAGTTAAATGTCAATTCAACTGATGCTGTAATTGTTCTTATAAGTAAATCAAACGAAACCAATATATTGAATAATTCCTTTGATGCTGTTGGGTCTAATTTCAAGCTCATAGCTTCAGATTCATCTTACGCAAGCAATATTTCCGGTAATGTCATTTACATCAATGCAACTGATGATGCTTACTTTTATTTTGCTGATAATGTCTTTAATGATAGAATTTATAATAACAATGTGTTGATTAATAGTTTAGATGGTAATCCAGTTGCAATTTATTATGATAATTCATCAGGTAATGAAATCATGTTCAATAGGATTGTGTCATCTTCAAATGATGGTCAGGACTATGCCGTTGTAATCGATTCAGAAAACAATACTGTTACTAATAATTATTTTACTTCTTCAAACGGATTTAAAAGAGGGGATGATGCGGTCAAAGCAATAAACAATACAGTTCATGACAATGTTCCTGTTATCATTTATGTTTCAGTAAATGGCACTGACAAGGGCAATGGAAGTTTTGACGATCCTTACCCAACAATCAAAAAAGCAATTGAAAACTGCTTAAGTGGGGCGATAATTTACATACTTCCTGGTATGTATAACGAATCCAATATTACTGTTGATAAGAATGTTACATTAACTGCCATTAATATGGAAGGAAACACCTATATAAATGCTTTAAACAGCCAGCTATTCAATATTGGGAAAGGTGGAATTTTGTCCATAAACTCATTGAAAGTGTTCAATGGATTCAGTGTGGAGGGAGGATCACTTTTTAATAATTTAGGAACATTATTGATTAATAATTCTGTAATTTATAATTCATCATCTTATTATGATAATTCAAATCCGACATTTTCATACAAAAACAAGTACAATAAATATGAAATGTACAGTTATGACTGTTCAGAGCTTGGTATTGGTGGTGCAATTCTTAATCTTGGAGAGTTAATAATTAGTTCATCTGCACTTTATGATAATTTTGCCCATAAGGGTGGGGCTATTGCAGATTTTGGAAAAACCACCATTAAAAATTCATTAATATGTAACAACACCGGTGTTCATGGTGGGGCCATTTATACAAATTCCAATGGGGAATGTATCATTGAAGACTGTGAATTTAAAGACAATTTAGCTATTCAAACTCTTGATTACTGTTCTATTAAAAAGATTATTTATCGGGAATATCCTAACCTTGCAGGATTGAGATATCGTTATGTGTCAACCTGCGAGGCTTTACCGGGAATGGGTGGTGCAATATTTTCAAATACTGTTTTAAACATTAATAATTCATTGTTTGATAGTAATACCGCTAAATATGGTGGTGCAATAGCATATGACAGCAACATCTTAACAACTCAAAACTATTATTCTACCTCTAATTTAGATTACTCTGGCAAAGGAGAAAAAATAGTTTATTCTCCAACTTCTATTTTAAACATTGACAATTCAGTTTTTACAAATAATGAAGCTAAAAATACTTCTTGTGGTAACTTGAGCATGCTGGTGGATGACCGTTATGGTGGAAGTCTATATAACATTCATGCGGAGGGGGGAGCCATATTTGGAGCTTTAATTCAATTTAATTTATATAATAACACTTTTACGCATAATCTTGCTGAAAGCAATGGTGGAGCAATATGTGTCCAGTCACTTAACTCTTCAATCGAAAAATGTATATTCACTGATAACCGTGCTGGTGAGCAGGGTGGAGGATTAGATATATTTGGTAACTTTGAAATATTCAACACAGAAATAGTCAATAATTCTGCAAAATATGGGGGAGCTTTACAGTACAATTCATATTCATCATATGGGCATGTGGAAAATAATGCAGACATGTTTAATGTAACTGTCTCTGGAAATAATGCATTGGAATATGGTGGGGCATTCACAATAGGCATTGGGAATTTCGCCATTAAAAATTCAAATATCTATGACAATAATGCTCCAAGTGGGTCTACATTTTCTGGAACATATGGTGTTTCAGGAAGTGCAAAAATTGATGCCCGTGGGAACTGGTGGGGTTCAATAAATGGGCCTGATGATTCAGTATTCATGCAACATAACATTAGATTTAGATCATGGTCAGGTCAAAAAATAGACTGGGGGCCTGTAGTGGTCAATGGTGAAGATAATTCTGGTAACAATCCAAATAGGGGTAATGGAAATTCACAACAGTCAAATCCTACTTCAACAGGTTCAGGTACTCATACTAGCTTTACATTGACTGGTGATACTTCTTATTCACAAAGAATTGATTCGAACGAATTTAACTTCAATGGAAATTGGCCAACTGGAAAAAATAATGGTGATTGGAGTGGTCAATTTGGTGACGGCGATGGTGTAAGTCCGTATGAATCTTCAGGAAACAGTAAAACTTCAGTCAACGGTAATACTGTAAATCCTAACAGCTTAAGCAAATCAAACAGTTCAAGTGTTAATAACTTAGCTTCTGTTGGAATGACTGCCAATGCTGCTGATTCTTCTCCAAGTGCTCAATCTTCATCAAGTGAAGGTGGAAGCGGTGAAGGTGGAAAAGCATATGAAATAACAAAAGAAGTCAAAAAAGAAATAATCGATGAGGATTTATCAATTATTAATGTCTTATTTATTTTATTATGGATTTTCCTGTTTATTGGATTTTATAGAAAATATCGCTCAGAAAATAATTAAATATTATTTTTTCTCCTATTTTTTATAATTCTTATTAATTTTAATTATTTTCTATAATTCTTAATTAAAATATAATTTAATAATCTTTAAATATACTTTATCATAATATATATTATTGGTATTAAATAGTTTAGATTTTTAGTTTTATAGTTTAATACTTTTAAAAAATTGTTGAGGTAAATAAGATTATGAAAAATTATAGGATATTATTTATATCTTTTGTATTGCTTGTTTTCATGATTGGTGCTGTCAGTGCTGGAGATGTTAATTCATCTGATGATGCAGTGGCGACTAGTGATGAATCAACAGTGGGAATTGAATTTCCAGGAATTGTCATTCCGGATTTTCCTATTGGACCTGATGAAGACCCTGTTGATGTAGAAGTAACTACAAAAGAAATCTATGTAAGTGATACTGGAAATGATTCAAATGTTGGATCTAAAGAAAGTCCTTATGCTACAATAAAAAAAGCATATTCTGATGTAAATGCATCTAATGATGCTACAATTCATATTGGTGAAGGAACATTTTTCCTTGAAGGAACAATAATTCACTATTATGAAGATTATGGTGATTTTGTAGATGAATGGGATGATGAATATAAAGGTTTGTACATTGATTTAAATCATAACTCATTTGGAGGAAATTTAAAATTCATTGGTGCAGGTCCTGATAAAACATTTTTAGATGGGCAATCTGCTTATAATTTTGCAACTATTGCTTCTAAAGCAAATGTCACAGTTAAAGATTTAACTTTTATTAATTGTAAAAATAATGATCTTGGAGGAACCATTTCTAATCAAGGTATTTTGACTGTTGAAAATTGTGTATTTAAAGATTCAATAACTACTGGCTCCCAAGGTGGTGCAATTTCAGCAGCTAATGACATGTTTGTCATTGGTGATGATAATCTTAAAAGTTATTTAACAGTGAAGAATTCTAGTTTTATTTCATGTTTAGTAATGGGCTCTGATGGAGGATTCATGTCTGCTAATGGGGGTGGAGCAATTTATGTTAATAATATTGAAAAATTATATTTAGAAAACAATACATTTATTAACACTGGGTTTGCGTCACCTGATGGTTTAGGTCCTGCTGTTTACATGTCCCAAACTAAATCCTCTATTATTAACAATAAATTTATTAATTTAACTGGAACAAGTGATGCTTCTTTATATTTAAATCCAGGTTATGGTACTGAATGTAGTGTCATTGGAAATGAATTTATTAATTGTTCTAATCCATCTGAAGAGTATTCTATTGTTAATTTACTTTATGGAAATTTTGTTTTTGAAAACAATACTTTTATTAATTCAACCAATTCTGTTGGAAATATTTATCTTAGGGGTAGTTTGAGTATTATGAATTTTTCAATGATTAGAGATGTAATTAATGTTTCTAATCCTGAAGTTAACAAAGGTGTTAAGATTCCAATCACTAATATAACTGATGATGAGGGTAATATTGTTAAAGCAGATTCATTTAGCGTAAAATTATCTGGAAATAACACCTATGTATATTCTCCAACTATTTCTGGTAATTTGACTTTCATTATATTTAATAATATTCCAGAAAATGGAATTTATAATTTAACAATTGCATGGAATAATGGTGAAACTGATGTGTTAACAACAGTTAATATAACTCTTTCAAATGAACCTATAGATTTATATGTATCACCAAAAGGTAGTGATGCAAATAATGGTTCTTATGAATATCCATTTGAAACTATTCAAAATGCAATCGATGTTGGTTTTGATAAATCTTTCACTGTAACTGTTCATTTACTTGATGGTACATATTCTGGTGTGGGTAATGTTGCATTGACTATTGCTAATAAAGGAACACTTCAACTTGTTGGTGAAAATTACGGAAAAGCAATTATTGATGCAACCAATAATAATTGGTTTGTTTCAATTAGAACAACTGATGCAACTTTAGAAAATTTAACTTTTATTAATGGTAAATCTACTTCTACAAATTTAATAGGGGGAGGAGAATTAAATAATTGTATTATCTCTAACAACACTGTTAATTCAAATAGTAGATATGTTGTATATCAATCAAAATTGACAAATGTTGATTATAACAATAATATTGGAAGAATATATCTTTCAAATTCAATGTCTAATTCTAATATAACAAATAATGAATTTGTAGATTTAAATAATGGTGGAATAATAGTTATTAGTGCTTCTAACTTAGTAATAGAAAATTGTACTTTTTTAAATAATACTGCTACAAAAGGTGGTGTTCTTTATGCAAATAATGGATTTACAAGTAGAAATAATAATTTTGTAAATAATAAAGCTAGTCAAGTTTACTTTAGTCAAAATTATCCAACAGCAAATTATGGTGTTATATTCACATCAAATAGTGGAACTTATACTTTTGAAAATAATACTTTTGTGAATAATTATGCATATGAAAGTGGTGTAATTGGCTGGCAATATCAAAATAATAATATCCAGACAAATCCAACTTATGTATTTGCAGATTGTAAATTTATCAATAACTCTGCTGTTGAAGCGGGTGTTACTAAAATTAAAGCAGGAAGTTTTACTAACTGTGAATTTATTAATAATAGTGCTGATTATGGTGGTGCAATTTCATTGATGCCATTTGTTAAAAATTCAAAAACATTAGAATTAATCAATGTAACCTTTAATAATAATGTTGCAAACAGAAATGGTAATGATATTTATTTGGCTCCACAAGGAGGATATGGTAGTGATTATAGTAATTATATTTATGCTATTGATTTAACTATTAATTTTAATAATTTGAATACTTCTTATCTGGTTGATAATTTAATAGCTAATATTACTACAGATACTGGCATATCAATTGGTGGAAATAATGTTTATTTCTTACTTAATGAAACTAATATCGGTGTTAGTGAAATTAACAATGGTGTTGCTATATTAAATTATGCTGGTTTTGAAGATGGTCAATATGAATTAAGTGGATATATGAATTTCCAACCTGTAAATGCTATTGTTAATAATGCTACAGTTAATGTAAAATTAGAAGGTATTTTGGATAATGTTACTTATTGGGTATCTAATGAAGGTAGTGATGAAAGTGGAAACGGCAGTGAAAAAAATCCATTTAAATCTATTAATTATGCATTAACTGAAGGAAGTAAAAATTGTAGAAATATTTTTATTAATATTGTAGAGGGAGTTTATGCCGGTGATTTAAACACTAATTTAGAACTTTCTTCAATGAATAATGTAACTATTGTTGGTGCAGGTATTGAAAAAACTATTATTGATGGTAATAATGAAAAAATATTTGCTAGAATTACAGAAGGTAAAAATAAAATTACTTTAGTTAACTTAACTATTAAAAACATGTTGCCTTCAAATGTTAATTTAATTGGAACTGCAACTAATTCCATAACTAATATTCTTAATGGCTTAAGTTCTCCTATTAGTATTGATGAAAATGCAACTCTTTATTTAGATGGTGTTGAAATTACTAATTGTCGCGGTGGTCAAGCAATTATTGTAAATAATGGAAATTTAGTAATTAATAATTCTGTATTTAGCAATAATGGTATTTCATCTAATGGTCTTGTTTCAGGAGGAGATGTAACAATTGACAATTCAGTATTAACATCCAATGTAGCAGTATCTGGTTTATTATATTCTGTTAACTCATTATTCATTAATAATTCAGTTATTAAAGATAATTTTAATCTTCAATTCTTCTTATTAACTGGTGTAGTGTCAATGTTTAATGGAGGTGCGGGATTATATACTGTGATTGAAAACACTATTATTTCTAATGATGGAAATAATTCATATTTAAGTATAATTGGATATAATGAAACTTATGATAACTTGTGTCCAGTATTTACACTTGCAGGTAATATTATTGCAAATAATTTATCCATGATAAATAATTATGATTCTCCATTACCTGAGTACGATGTTAACTATATTGATGGTGTTAAAGTATCTCCATTTGGTTATGCCTATGGAGCTTATGGAAAAAATGTTTCAGTATCTAATTCAACATTTGTAAATATGGATTGTATATGGGCTGTAAATACTTATGGAACAGTTAATTTTGATATAGATAGTTGTGTATTCTATAATTTATCAAAAATAGCTTACAGTTTCACTCCTGGTGAAAATTCACTATACAATATAACTAATTCTGTATTCATCAACTCCAATCCAGTAATTGATAGAAATTATCGTTCAGATCGTGATAATCCTAATTGTACATTTGAAAACAACTATTGGGGTAGCAATGAAAAACCGGTAGTTATATTTATTAATCTTAATCCTGATAAACCACAATCTTTTGAACCTAACTCATGGATTGTATTATATTCTGAAGATGAGCAAACTGTTATTAAAAACTTAACTGACGGTGAAAACATTACGGATTACACCGGTAATGCTCCTATCAGAACTGATTATGCAGATAATCATGGTGCTTTAGACTATGCTGTTGTGTTCGGTGATGTAGGATACTTATTCACTACTGATGATGATAAGAATGTTATCTTCAACCCTGAAGATGCTATGTATCCATTCGTTGCAGCTGATCCTATGGATTACAGAACTCCTTCAACTATTGCTATCACTGGTTTTGCTGGTGATTTAGGCATTGTTTGTGTTTTAGTTGATCCTGTGGGCAATCCTATTGCTAACGCTACAATCTTATCAATCATCAACGGTGAAAACGTTGCTAACGTAACTACTGATGAAAATGGTGCTTTCACTGTTAAAGGTATTAAAAACGGTGTTTTAACATTATTATTCAACGGTACTGATGATTACTTCGATACCGAGTACAATTTAACCTTTACTGATGCCGGTAAAACTACTAAATCTTTCATTTATCTCAACATTATTGAGGCTGATTTGGCGGTTAAAGGTACTTTGGTTGATGATGAAGGCAGTCCTATTGCTAATGCTGTAATTACATATACCATAAACGGTGAAAATGCAACTAACGTAACTACAGATACTGATGGTGTTTTCCAGGTTCAGGGTGCTTCAAACAGTATTGTTGATATTGTATTTGCAGGCAGTGAAGGCGCTGATGCTGCAAACACTACTCTTATCATAAAAGATGTTGCTCCTACTGTTGTCAGACTCGGATCTCAGTTCAATGTTACTGAAGGCGTTTCCATTAAAACCTATGCTGTTGATTCCAAAGCTGGTGAAGTCGGTCAGACCACTTCATTTAAATTAACAGACTCCAACGGAAACCCAATTGTAAATGCTACAGTTAAATTCGCATACAAAACAGTTATTCTAAACAGAACTACTGATGAAAACGGTATTGTATTTATTGGTATTAACACTCAATTGGCTCAGGAAGCACTCTGTGCAATGTCATATCTTGGTGATGAAAACTACAATGCTACATTTGTTGCATTCAGTTTCGACATCCAGAAAAAACCTATTACAATCACAGCTCCTGCTAAAACCTACAAAGTTAGTGTAAAAACCAAAAAATACACTGTAACATTAAAAACAGAGAAATGCAATTCACTTGACGGTAAAGTTTACCTTAGCGCAGGCAAGAAAGTGACCATGAAAATTAATGGTAAAACTTACACTGCTAAAACAAATGCCAACGGTCAGGCAACCTTTAACCTTAAAATAACCAAAAAAGGTAAGTTTTCAGGAACTGTTAAGTTCGCTGGAGATAAAACATACTCTTCAGCAAGCAAATCTGTAAAAATAACTATTAAATAGAAGTGAATATTCACTTCTAACTTTTTCTTTTTTTCAATAAATTTATCATTACATGTAGATATAGACTTTTTTATATTCTATTTTTATAAGGTATATATTATTTAATCATAAATTAATTAATTTATTTTAATAATTCATGTTTTAATTATCATTTTAATTAATCATATATTCAATTAAATGGTATGGTTTTTTGAAGTGATTTTTGGTTTAAAAAAATAAGTATAAATTAGCAGGTATTGCTAATTTATTTCATCGCATCTTTGACCCTGTCAAAGATTCCTTTTTCAACATGTTTAATTTCGTCTCCACTGACATCAGCGAATTCTTTAAGCAGGTTCTTTTGTTTGGAGTTTAATTTTTTAGGAACTACTACTGTTACGGTTACATACATATTTCCTCTACCTGAATGTCTAACAGAGTTCATTCCTTGTCCTCTCAGTTTAAATACTGTTCCGCTTTGTGTTCCTGGTGTAACCTTAAACTCAACTTCCTTGCCTTCAATGGTAGGGATGCTGATTAAGTCACCTAATGCTGCCTGTGGGAAACTGATTTGCTGTTCCATGTATAAATGGTCGCCTTCACGTTTGAATTTTCTGTGTCCTTTGATGTGGACTGTAACAATCAGGTCCCCTTCAAGACCAGGGGCTTCACCGCAGTTTCCTTCTCCTGAAACTCTCAGGTGATTGCCTTCATCGACACCTTCTGGGATTTCAATTTTAATTGTTTTGCTTTTTCTTTTGCTTCCTTTTCCGTGACAGTCATCACAAGGGTCGGTAATTATTTTACCTGTTCCTCCACATTCTCTGCATGGTCTTACATTAACCATTTGACCTAAGAATGTGTTGCTGACTTCTTTGATTTGTCCGGAACCTCCACATGTAGGACAGGTTTTCGGATCAGAACCTGGTTTTGATTTGGATCCGTTACATGTAGGACATAATTCACTTCTTGTAATCTTGATTTCTTTGTCACAGCCTTTAAATGCCTCTTCTAAACTAATTGGAACTTCAGTATAAATGTCTGAACCTCTTTGAGGACCTGTTCTTCCACGGCTGCGATTTCCTCCACCAAAACCGAACATTTCAAATATGTTTCCAATATCGAATCCCTGGAAAATATCATCGAAGTTTACATTTTGATAGAAGTCTTCTGCAGTAAATCCATCCATTCCTGCATGACCGTATTGGTCATATCTTTGACGTTTTTCATCGTCAGACAAGACTGCGTAAGCTTCACTTACTTCTTTAAACTTATCTTCAGCATCGGGTTCATCACAAACGTCAGGATGGTATTTTCTGGCTAATTTACGATAAGCTTTTTTTATTGTCTTTTCATCAGCAGTTTTATCTACTCCAAGAACTTCATAATAATCTCGCTTGTCTGCCATTTATTCACCTTAAAAATAATTTTAAAAAATTTAGAAAAAATAATAGTTTTATTTATTGTTAGTTTTTTTCTTGATTCTGATTCTGATTTAATATATTTCCCAACAATGTAATAAAACTATATTATTTAATCTAATCGTCTTTTACTTCATAGTCTGCATCAATTGTGTCATCATCACTTTTGTCTTGAGCACCTGCATTAGGGTCGGCTCCAGCTTGTTGTTGCTGTTGAGCTTGTGCTTCTGCCTGTGCTTGTTGGTAGATTTTAGCACCAATTTCCTGAATTACATTTGATAATTCATCAGACTTTGCTTTAATGGCATCAATATCATCGCCAGCTATAAGTTCTCTTAATTCAGCTACAAGGCCTTCGACTTTACTTTTCTCATCATCAGATACTTGATCTTTGAGTTCGTCCAAGGTTTTTTCTGAAGTGTAAATTAATGAGTCTGCATTGTTTCTGATTTCGATTTCTTCTTGTCTTTTTGCATCTGCTTCAGCATTCATTTCTGCTTCTTTGACTTTTTGTTCGATTTCTTCATCAGACAATTTGGTTGAGGAAGTGATTGTAATTGCTTGCTCTTTTCCGGTTCCTTTATCTTTAGCGGTAACGTTAATAATACCGTTAGCGTCAATATCAAAGGTTACTTCAATTTGAGGTACTCCTCTTGGTGCAGGTGGGATTCCTACAAGTTGGAAACGTCCGAGTGAAGTGTTGTCTGCAGCCATTTTTCTTTCCCCTTGCAATACGTTGATGTCTACAGATGGCTGATTGTCTGCAGCTGTGGAGAATACTTGGCTTTTCTTGGTAGGAATAGTAGTGTTTCTTTCGATTAAAGTGGTTGATACTCCTCCTAAGGTTTCAATACCTAATGATAATGGAGTTACATCTAAAAGAACAATGTCTTTAATTTCACCTGCTAATACTCCTCCTTGAATTGCAGCACCCATGGATACACATTCCATTGGGTCAATACCACGTTCAACTGGTTTTCCTATGAATTTTTCAACAAATTTCTGTACGATTGGCATTCTGGTAGGTCCACCGACTAAGATGATTTTGTCGATTTCAGATTTGCTCATTTTTGCATCATCTAAAGCTTGTTGCATTGGTTTACCGGATTTTTCTACAATTGAATCAACCAGTTCTTCTAATTTTGCTCTGGTAAGTGAGATGAAGGAGTTCCGTCACTGCCCATTGCAATGAATGGTAAGTTGACTTCGGTGGTTGTAGTGGTGGACAATTCGATTTTTGCTTTTTCAGCAGCTTCTCTTAACCTTTGTACTGCCTGGTCATTGTCCATCAAGTCAATTCCTTCTTGAGCTTTAAATTCATCAGCAAGGTATTTGATTAATACGTTATCCATATCGGTACCACCGAGTTGTGTGTCACCGCTGGTGGATCTTACTTCAAATACTCCTCCACCGAATTCCATGATGGTTACGTCTAAGGTACCTCCACCTAAATCGTAAACCATGATGTTCATGTCATCTTCTTCAGCTTTGTCAAGACCGTATGCTAAGCTTGCTGCGGTAGGTTCGTTTACGAGTCTTACAACATCAAGGCCTGCAATGGTTCCTGCATCTTTTGTTGCTGTTCTTTGGTTGTCGTCAAAGTAAGCAGGTACGGTAATTACAGCTTTTTCGATAGGTTCGCCTAAGAATGTTTCTGCATCTTTTTTAATTTTTTGAAGGATGAATGCGGAAATTTCCTGTGGAGAATATTGTTTTCCGTTTACAGTTACTTTGTGGTCTGTACCCATGCTTCTTTTGATTGCGCTTATAGTATTTTCTGGGTTTGTAACTGCTTGTCTTCTTGCAGGTTCTCCAACTAACATTTGTCCGTCATCAGTAAATGCAACGTAACTTGGGAAGGATTTACCGTATTGGCTTGCTCCTTCTGCTGAAGGAATGGTTGTTGGTTTTCCTCCTACAAGCACTGATGCTGCTGAGTTACTTGTACCTAAATCGATTCCAATAATTTTTTCTTTTTTAGTATCAGACATAATTATCACCTTATTTTTTTCATGAATTATTTAATAAACATTATTTTTTACAAACAATAACTTTTGAGTATTTTAAAACTTTATCCTTGTACATGTAGCCTTTCATCAGTTCCTCTATGACGTATCCGTTTTCAACGTCATCTGATGCCTGAACCATTAGTGCTTCATGTTTGTTCAAGTCAAATTTTTCACCTTTGGCGTGAATTTCTTCAACGCCCTCTTTTGTTAAAATATCTTTGAATTTGTTGTAGGTAAGTTCTATACCTTCTCTTAAGTTTTTATCATCTTCAACTTCTAAAGCTCTGCCGAAGTCTTCATAACAATCCAAAAACTCTTTTATTATTTTTTCGTTAGCAAATTTTATGATGTCTTTGTTTTGTTTGTCGGTTATTTTTTTGAAGTTTTCGAAATCTGCTTGAAGTCTTTGAGATAGGGATATGTATTCTTGAGTTTCAGCTTCTTGTTTTTCAAGATCTTCGGTGAGTTTTTCTATTTCTTCATTTTTTAATGTGACCTCTTCGAGAAGTTCGTCATACTGTTCTTGAAGATCTTTTGTCTCAACTTCAGTTTCACTCTTTTTTTCGTCAGTCATATGCGCACCTTTTTAGGTTTTTTTGAAAAACTTTTGTAATAACTCATGGCAGAGAATATCGCCTTTAAGTACTTTAACATCGGTTTTTAGGAATTTATGGACATATAGGAAAATGGTTCATCATATTGGAGTTATTACTTCAAGTTTTTCTGAACCAAATATTAAAGTAACAAAAAGTTATCTTTCTCCTACATTATTATAGTAACAAAAAGTTATATAAAGGTTTCGATATAATGTATAAATATGACTGACATTAATGACTTTGAAAAAAATGATAAAAATCATAGAAATGTCAATTCTTCTAATGGCCACATAGAAATTAGAGGAAGCTACAACGACCAATTAGGAGATATTGATAAAGAAGATATACTTGACGTAATGGGTTGTAAGACTAGAAGAGATATTATAAACCTTTTAAGGGAAGAGCCAATGTTTGTTAGTGAAATATCAAACGAACTGGATATTGGTCAAAAGGCAATCATAGAACATTTGCGTGCTATGGAAGATATCGGTATTCTCAACTCCTCCTACAAGAAAATATTAAGGGGTCGTCCTCGTAAATATTATGATTTGCAGCATGAGGTTAATATTCACATTACCATCAATAAGAATACATTTGATGTTAACCTTTCAGAAGACATGTTAAATACTCTTCAGCTTCCTTCAGGTGACGAATGGTCAAAGCTTTTGGATATCGAAAAAAGAATTGATTCAGGTCAGCTTGAAGCAATCGATGAACTTAAAAATCAGATAAGATTGTACGGCAACCTTAAAGAAAGAGCAGAGTATATTCTCGAGAGAACTTTAAAAAACAGATAAAAATAATATTTTGTGGTCATTATCAAATGGTTTAAATTTTAATTTTAAACCATTCATTTTTGTTTTTTGGCAACTATTGCCTGTCCTAAAGATACAGAACCGTCTCCGGCACATGTGTTTATGTGCTCGATGAAATTGTATCCGCTGTTTTTAACTGAATTTTTAACTGCATCTGTAATTGCTTCATTATAAAATACGCCGCCTGTAGCGCCGATGTCTTTAAGGCCTTTTTTATCGCATGCTTTAACTGCAAGTTCTGCAAGACCTTTTGCAACTGCATTCTGTCCTGCATTTGCAACATCTGCCTTTTTTTCACCGTTTTTGTATAGCTTAACTACCTGCTTTAAAATTTCAGTTGTATTGAGGACATTGTCTTCGATAATGTAGGGGATTTCCAGATTTTTGGTGGAGTAGTATGCACAGGATTCAAGTTTCATTGAACATTCTCCTTCATATGTTCTCTCATGGGCAATTTCCAAAGCGACAGCCATTGAATCAAGAACCCTTCCTGTACTTGTTGTTTTTCCCACATTGATTCCGGCATCAAGCTGCTTGAAGAGATTTTTAATCTCCATCTCTCCGTATTTGAAATATTTTGAATAATCTTTAATCAGTTCGCCATCATTCAATATGCTTGCAAGCATTCTTGCAGGATATCTGGTTGCCATATCTCCTCCGGGCATCAGCTGGCTTTGCAGATGACCTAACCTTTCAAAGCTGCTGATATCAGTATAAAGAATTTCGCCTCCCCAGCTTGTGGCGTCACTTCCGTATCCTACTCCGTCGGCAGCAATGACAATCATTTCATCTATAGAATGGTCATTTGCCAGTGCAACAGAGTGTGCATGATGGTGCTGAACTGGAATTACCTCAGCATCATATTTCTCGGCTAAATCATAAGCCAGTCTTGTTGTAAAAAAGTGAGGGTGCAAATCACATGCAATCATGTCGAATTCGGTGATTTTTGTAATTCTCTGCATGTTTTCTATAGCCTGTTTTAAAAATTCCAGTGTTTTTGGCTTGTTTGTATTTCCGATATGCTGTGAAGGATATGCAATATTGTCCTTGGCAATTGAAAATGTAACGTCAAGTTCGGGACCCAGTGCAAGAACGTTGGAGTCATTAACATCATAGTTTATTTTATAGGGTTCCGGAGTATATCCTCTTGACCTTCTGATAAATGACAGTTCATTGTTTCTGAACCTGATGACTGAATCATCGCATCTGTTCAGTATTTTACGGTTGTGAACCAGAGAATAATCGTTGACACCGTTGATAATCTCATTGTTTTCAATCATCATAGGTTCTCCCGGTGTATTTGCAGAAGTCATGACAAAGGTGTCAATGTCACTTTCATCAAAAAGCAGGTAATGCATAGGAGAATAGGGAAGCATAACTCCGATATTGTGAAGTCCCGGTGAGAGGCTGTCGGGGAAGGGATAATTATCATTTTTTTTAAGAATAACAATCGGCCTTTTATTTGAAGTAATTGTTTCAATTTCCTTTTCGGATAACTGGGCATAATTTTGAACGGCCTTTAAATCTTTGGCCATCACTGCAAATGCCTGGTTTGGACGGTTCAGACGTCCTCTCAATTCTTTTATTGCATCATCATTATATGCATCAACAACAAGATGTGTTCCTCCGATTCCCTTAATCGCCAGGATTTTACCGTCTTCAAGCTTTTGAGCCCCCAATTTAATAGGATTTTTGATGTCAATTTTTTCTTTTCCACTATAAAAAGCCATTTGAGGACCGCAATCACCGCAGCATATTGCCTCACCGTGGTAACGCCTGTTTAAAGGTTCTTTGTATTCCAAAAGGCAGTCGTCACACAATGGAAATTCGTCCATGGATGTTCTGATTCTGTCATATGGAACGCTTTCAATGACAGTAAATCGTGGTCCGCAGTCGGTACATGCATTGAATGGATATTTATACCGTCTGTCTTTCGGATTTCTTATCTCTTCAAGACAGCTGTCACAGATTGCAATGTCCGGCGGAATAACACTGACGCCTGAGTATGAATCTCCGCTTTCAATAATTTCAAAATCAGAATAATCATTAAAATCAATGTCTTCAACAGTCATTGAGTCTATCTTGGCAATCGGCGGCAATTCTTCAGGCAGCCTTTCAATAAATGAATCGGTATTTTCGCCTTCGATTATGATTTCAACAACATTTCCAAGGTTTCTTACGTGTCCTTTGAGATTTAAATCGGATGCAAGTCTGTATACATAAGGTCTAAATCCCACTCCCTGAACTATTCCTTGTGTCAAAATCTTACGGGCTTTCATAAATATATTATTTAAGTTAAATTTTATATAAAATTTTATCCTATATTAATTATATGAAAGAGATTCTTGAAAGATTGGTCGGCGGGGAACTGAATATTGAAGAAGCAGAAAAGCTTCTAAAATCAGAAAACATTCTGGAATTTGATGAAATTGCCAAATTTGATATTGACAGAAGCAAAAGAACAGGCTTTCCGGAAGCAGTGTTTTCACCCAGCAAGGATTATGATGACCTTCTGGTGATAATTAAAAAGTTCCTTGAAAATAATGATGATGATTTAATCATAACCAAATTGTCTAAAGAAAGATATGAAAGAATTTTAGATGATTTAGGTAAAAATTCATTTATTTTTGACTATAACAGACGTGCTCAGATACTGGTAATTAGAAAAGAAATAAAAAATAAAGAAAAAACTGCAAAAATAGGAATCATCACTGCAGGAACATCCGACATTAACATAGCCGAAGAGGCCCGCGTAATTGTCGAGGAAGGCGGATGTGAAGCAATCACCTCATATGATATTGGTGTTGCAGGAATTCACAGGCTGTTTCCTCAGATTGCATATATGACTCGGGAAGGAGTTCGTGCATTTATTGTTTGTGCCGGAATGGAAGGAGCACTCCCGTCTGTTGTTGCAGGTCTTGTTGACGTTCCGGTAATTGCTGTTCCGACATCTGTGGGTTATGGAGTTGGTGAAGGAGGCCGTGTTGCCCTTGATGCAATGCTTCAGTCATGCGCTCCTGGAATAGCTGTTGTAAATATCGATAATGGTTTTGGAGCAGGCGTTTTTGCACTGACTATTGTAAATAGTGACTGATTTGATTTATTCAAATTCATAAATAGGTTTTAAAAGGTAATGCAATAGGGAGTTCAGTCTCTAGGCGGAATTTTTTTAATTGCCTCATGAACTCTCCTGCAGTTGTTTTTATCGGTGAATATGAAATAGTCCTCAACGTTTTTGATGTGTTTTTCCTTCATTCTGCAGTCATTTTCCATATATTCACAAATGATTTCAAGCAGCTCCTCTTCATTTCCACAGACTTCACCAAAGCCCATTGTATCATAGTCGAAATAACTTTCATCCAGATTGAAATGATAATCTTCACCATACTGATAATACAATACCGGTTTTTTAAGATAAGCAAAATCGAATGCAACTGAAGAATAATCGGTTATCAGCAGTGATCCTTTTTTGAAGAGATCCTGATAGCTTCCGCGCTCATGGTCAATTTTTACATATTTGTTTTCATGGAATAACTCGATAAAATCGTATACGTGAGGATGCGGGCGGAATATTATTTCATATCCGTATTTTTCTGCCATTTCTATCAGTTTTTCATTATTTATCAGTGCATTATATGTTTTAAAATAGCTTGAATTGCTGATTGTATATTTGGTCTCGTGGTTAAGGTACCTTCTCCAGGAAGGCATTAAAAGAATTGTTTTTGTCTTCTCGTCAGTCAAGTTGTCGAATCTTGGAAATCCTAAAAGTTGAATGATTTGCTTATCATAATTATAGTAGTATTTAAACAGTGAATCATATTCCTTTTTGGATGCAGTCAGAAGAAAATCCAGGTTCTTGTCGAATTTATTGAGCCAGCCTGAAATGTTGTTAAGGGTTATTCCGTGCTGCAGAAATATAGTGGATGATTTTAAAAGGCCTGCAAAGTTAGGGTAATGTCCCCAAAAAGCGTAGATATAGTTGTTGTCGGGGTGGGATGTTATAATCTTTTCTGTAAATAATCCCAATATCCTGTGTTTAAGGGAATGATAGCCAATAACCGGACCAATTTTTTTCATTTTTTCATAATCTGGGGTGTTTTTATCAATAATGAAATACTTTTCAATGTCCTTTTCGTCCTGGTTTATTGAATATCTGAAAAGATGCATTCCGTTATCGTCAGCTATTGTTGGAAAATCCATGTAAAACCAGATTCTTTTATTTTTGAAAAATGGATATAAAAGCATATAGATTATTCTTATTGGTACTGCACTTTCAAATCCTGAAGATCTGTTTTTAATCATCCTTGCCAATGTTTTGATTTCATTTTTCAGCCAGGATATTGTTTTTTTCTTGGAAATGACGATTTTATCACCGTCAAGAATACTCAAATATTTTCTGGTTTTTGCATATCCCACAACCTTTGAGAAATTGCACGGTCTTGAAAAGTCGATATGGTATTTTTCAGCTGAATCTCTTTTAAAGTCTATTTCATATTTTTTGTTTTTATCAAGATTCAGGTAAAATTCAAAGGTATGGTTTGTGAGGTACTTTTCGTTTAGATAATATCTTTCCCTTTGCGGAAACTCCAGTGTCCTTGTTTCAACTTTTTTGCCGTTTACATATACATTTACTTTTTCATCTTTGCTTAATGAGTTGATGTTAGCAAGGATATACAATTTGTCTTCAATAATTTCATAGATGTCAATGAAAACTGTGTCTAATTTTAATGATTCATTTAATTTAACTTGATCCTTTTGAGAGTAGGAATAATCATTTTTTAAAAATAACAGAAATGCTTTTATTTTTATGTCAATCTGAGGGTGATTGTGGATATTTTCATCATCAATATACTGCAAAAGATTTTTTGTTCTTTCATTGATTTTTTTTATCTCATTTTTATTCAGTTTTTCATAGATGCTCTCATTCAGGATAAGCTCATTTAAATAATAAAGTATAGTGTTTTGGATGAATTTTGGAACATAATAATATTTTTCTAAACATTTTTCGATTAAAAGTTTAAGAGGATAACTCTCGTCACTGACTAATTTTTTCAAATTCGGAATCATGCTCAGCAATGCCTTTTTTTCCTGAGAGGTTTGGAAAAAATATTTGCAGTCACTGCAGATTCCAAGTTTGGGATTATTTATCAGAATCTGATTTACAAATGCAATTTCCTCGAGAAGGTTTATTTCATCGGGAAATTTCACCTCGTCAAATGATGATTTTTTATAAAAGCAGCCTCTTGACTGGCCCTGGAAAAATTCAGGTTTTTTAATTAAGTCAACAACTTGTGTTGTGCTGTATTTTGATTCAAAAAAGGAAGGATTAGCAGAGGAGATGAAACTGTCTGGTTTGATGGTTATGGTATCAATTTCTGCATGTTTTTCAAAAAGCTCTAAAACATTGTTCAGACAATTTCTTGACAAGTGTCCTTCAGGATGCAGTATGAAGACATATTTTCCTTTTAAATTTCTTAAATTTTCATTTAGTTTGTTGCGACCATGTTCATTTTTTGAGATATATTTCACATTGTCCGGATAAAGGTCAGCATATTTTTTACAAATCTCTGAGGTATTGTCGGTACTGCCGTTGTTGAACAGTATGAGTTCAATGTTTTTTTCAAAATCTAAACTTTGATCGATAACGGATTTAACTGATTTTTCAATCCATGATTCTACATTATAACCTAATATTATAACTGAAAATTTAAAATCATCCATTATAATCATCTGTTAGTTTTGGCTTTTCTTATAGTCCTGGTTTAGGGTATCCATAACGAAATGTGTCTTGTCATTTAAAGTATCCACCCTCAGGAAATTCGCAGATCTTATTGAAAATGTATGATTGAACTTTGTAAATACTGAAAATTTATATAGGGTGTTGTTATCCGCTGTTTTGTAGTACATCACTTTAGAGTCCATATCATGGTAGTTTTCTGTTGTATTATTGATTATCATATAATTTTCATTCGATTCTATTGACGATGCTTCCTTATCAAAGTTTTCATCAACAGGCTTATTTTTTCCAAGGTCTTTTATCACGAGGTATTCTTTTGTTTGCCTGTTTATTAATGAAGCAAAGCCATGGTCGTTGTTTTCAATATTGAATGAATCCGGTACTGTAAGGGTAAAAGAATTTATACCAACAATTGCACTTCCTACAGTGGTTGATGTACCAACAATGTAGTATAGTCCTGAAAATCCAATAACCAGTATTATTATAAAGTATATCCATCTTTTATCCATGTTAAAACCTATTTTTTATTTTTTTTAGAAGTTCCTGCTGCACTGGACAGGTATGCATCGCAAACAGCATCAACATCGCCCTGCATTGCAATTTTCCCATCTTCCAGCCAAATGCATCTGTTACAGATTTTTTTGATTTGTGAAATTGAATGTGAAACAAGTATTACAGTTACTCCGTCCTCCATCATTGAATTAATTTTTTCAGAACTTTTTTGCTTGAATTTAACGTCTCCCACGGATAGAATTTCATCGATAATTAATATGTCCGGTTCAGCTAGTGTCGCTATTGAAAAACCTAATTTCGCTCTCATACCAGATGAATAATTCTTTATGGGGTAATTTATAAATTCACCCAGTTCCGAATATTCAACTATTTCATCATATTTCTCTTTTATGAAACTTTCTTTAAGTCCAAGAAATGCTCCATTCAGATAAATATTGTTCTTTCCGGTATAATTTTTGTCAAAACCTGCACCAAGTTCTAGCAATGGTGCAATTTTTCCATATTTTTTAATATATCCCTGTGTGGGTTCATATATTCCAGTTATTACTTTTAAAAGAGTACTTTTTCCTGCTCCGTTGAATCCTAAAATTCCCAGTTTCTCTCCTTCGTAGACCTGAAATGTAATGTCATCCAATATTTTAATCTTTTCCTTTTCCTCTTTGTTTCTTTTAATGGTTCTTATTATGAACTCCTTTAAGGTATCTATTTTATCGTTGGTGACTTTAAATTCCATAGTCAAATGATTAACATCAATCATTACCTTTCTGTCTATATCTCTAAGCAGTATTTCCAATTTGGATTTGTTGTGAGCGGAATTATATTTGAAACCGCCTTCATAGTCAATTTTAACAGGGTATGTTCCAACATCTAAAGCTATATCTACCTTTGCAAATCCCTGTTCATCGGTTTTGGAGGTATAGGTTTTCCCGTCAATTGTGAACTTAATCTTTTCCCCTTCAACAGGTTCGAACTCATAATTCCTTAATTTGGCATAGTACTGTGTTTCACTGTTTTTATACATTGTCATATTTGGAGTATAGAGATAAACTTTCTTTTTAGGGTCTTCATCATTTTTCTTTTTATTATTTGTCAGCCTTTTTGTTTTTTCAGGTGTGAACCTGGTTATATTTGTTTCAATGCTTTGTGAATATTCTCCGTTTGGGAAGAAAACTTCTGCAACATATAATCCTAAATCCAAATCCAATGGAAAAATTACATTTCCATATTCATTTGTTTGCTTTTCAATTATTTCATCGTCAATTTTGATTTTTATGGTTTCATCAACAATAGGATTATTATTTTCATCAAGTGCGCTGAGATAAAATGTATCTGCATTCATACCTCTGTCTGGAGCAAAAAGAGTCATATTCTTATATTTGCTGGTATTTGGAAGAATAGTGACTTCTTTTGGGTAAAGGTTATCAATTTGTTTATTTAACAATCTTTTTAATCTTTCCTTTAAACTCATAATAACACCGTCCTACAGCTCCAATGTCAATTTATTTTCATATATGCTGAAAAGAATTATTCCTGCAAAAAAGAATGTCAATGAAAATACCGCCAGATAAGACAGTGCACTTAAATTCGGAAACACTCCAAATACAACACATTCCCTGAAACAGGATATTGCACAGTAAATAGGATTTAATGTAAATATCTTCTGGATAGTTGCAGGTACGATTTCAATTGGATAAAAGAGTGCGGATGCATACATCAGAATTAATGCGAATACGTCATAAAGATATCCTACATCTGTGAAATAAGTGTTTGCAACTGATAATATTAAACCTACTCCAAATATCAATAATATTAAGAAGAATATTGGAATGACTGCCAGAAAGCTTGTAGCGTGGAATTGCGCTCCTGTAACAATCATAACTCCTGCTAAAATGATTAATGATATTAAAAAGTTTATAAATTCATAGCATACTTTACTTACTGCAAACATATATCTTGGAACATAGACCTTTTTAAGGATAGATGAATTTGCCTTAACTGATTTCATTGCACCTATTGTTCCTGATTTGAATAAATCGTAGATTACTCTTCCGGATAAGAAATATACAGGATAATTTTCAATCTGACGTCCGAACATCATTGAAAATATTGCTGTAAATACAATCATAATCATAAGAGGATTGAGAAAACTCCATGCAATACCCAATACGGAGTCCTTGTATTTTGAGGTCAAATCTCTTTTGATTAGTTGTTTTAATAAAAATCTTTTTTCAGGAAAAATCTCAGTCATTTTCTAACCTATTTTCTTCTATTGGCAAATTCTTCAAATACTTCATCTATGTCTACGCCTTTGTAAACTAAAATCAATAATGTATGAAATATTAAATCTACTGATTCATATACAAGATTTTCGTCATTTTTTGCAGCAAGCAATACTTCTCCAGCTTCTTCTGCAATTTTTTCAAGTATTTTGTCTTCAGCTTTTTTATCGCTGTCCTGCATGATTTTGGAAGTGTATGAATCTATGGGATTGTCCCGTCTTGATTCTAAGACTTCATAAACTTCTCTGATGATTGTATCATCAGCCATTTAATCATCACCTTTGGATTCTTGGTCTTGCATGCTTTCTGTAAGAGCGATTAAAGGATGTTTGTCATCGTCAATGATTTCGATGTCATCGAATGTTTTAATTCCAGCTTTATCAGCAGTTTTTTCCATTCCTAATTTGATGTCTTGGCCTAAATCAATAACATATGAGTCTACAGTTTCATATCCTTTCTGCAGTGATGCAACTGCTCTGTGATGTCCGTCGACCAAAATCCATCTGTCTCCAGTCTTAACAACAATTGCAGGTTCGGCCAGTCCTTTTTCTAATTCATATGCTCGTCCTTCAAGTTCATCGGCATACACTCTGTCCTGTGTTGGCCTTAACTTTTTGGTTTCAACACCCATATGTTTTAGATGGGTATGGATTCCGTATAACTGTTCCAATGTTTTTTTGAAGTACTCCACCTTATTTGGAGTTGATCTTTCGATGTGGGATCTTACCATATCTGTATTTGTAATAATTCCAACGAGCTTTCCTTCTTCATCAACTACAGGCATTCTGGAGATTCCTCTTCTAAACATTACTCTGGAGGCATCATTGATTGATAGGTTCTGATTTGCTACAACAAGTTTTGTAGTCATGATGCTGTCAACTGTATTTCCGGCTTTTTTGGCAACGATATCGAATGCTGTAACCATTCCGACTAATTTGTCATTTTTTACTACTGGATAACTGTTGTGGTGACTTTCTTTCATTAAATCGATAATGTGGTCAACTGAGGTGTCTGGAGAAACGCTAATTACATTTTGTGTCATATAATCTTTTACAAAATTTTTCTTTCCCATTCAACCACCTATTCGATATTTTCTTTTAGGAGTTTTACAGTTTCACCAGGATCCGCTTTTCCACGGGTTAATCTCATTACTTGACCTACTAAAAAATTAATTGAAGCTTTTTGACCGGATAAGTAGTCGTTCACAGCTTTTGGATTTTCATCGATAGCCTGTTTTACGGCAGCTAGGATTTCATCATCTTTTACAACACCAAGCAATCCTAATTCCTCTGCAATTTCTCTAGGAGTTTTTTCATTATTTGGCATTTGTTCGATGATTCTTTGACCAGCTTTAACAGTGATTTCTTTTGACTGAACCATTTTTAGGAATTCAACAAGGTTTTCAGCTGTAATTTCACTGCTTGCAAAGTCCAGTTTGTTGTAAGTTAAAACTCTTTTAAGTTCATCTCTCATCCATTTAGCTGCAAATACTGGGTCAATTTCTTTTACAACTTCTTCATAAGCTATAGCCAAGTCAAGTTCTGATGTTAAAACTTTTGCGGTTTCTTCATCAATGTTGTAATCGTTAACAAATCTTTTCACTTTGTTGTGAGGAGCTTCAGGCATTGTGTCTAAAACTTTTTGAATTGTTTCGTCGGAAATTTGCATTGGAGGTAAATCAGGATCGGTAATAAATCTGTAATCGTCTGCATCTTCTTTCAATCTCATTGCAGTTGTAATCATTTGACTTTCCACATATGCACGTGTTTCCTGCTTGGTTTCAACTCCTCTTTCAAGGTTTCTTTTTTGTCTGTTACGTTCAAAAATCAATGCTCTGTATGCACCTTTGATGGAGTTAACGTTTTTCATTTCTACCCTGTTTCCGCCATTGATGGAAATGTTTACGTCAGCTCTCATGGTACCTTCTCCACGGGCTCCGCCACTGTATTGCAGGACACGAATCAATTCATTTAAAAAGCTTCTTGCTTCTTCAGGGGATTTTATATCCGGTTCGGTAACAATTTCGACCAATGGAATTCCTGAACGATTGAAATTAACAGTACCTCTGTCAGGTTTGAATTGACCAGGGTCTTCTTCAACGTGAATTTCCCTGATTCTAATTCCGTTCAGTTCCCCGTTAATTCCAATAGGTACTGAGGTTCTCTGATAACCTGACGGCAAATCAGGATAGTCATAGTGTTTTCTCATAAAATAAGTAACATTCTGGTCTATTTCACAGTTTAACATTAAAGCTATCATCAATGCATTTTCCAATGCTTTTTCGTTAGTTGGGTGAGGTTTTGCACCAGGCTGGTTTAAACAAACAGGACAGATGTTTGTATTAATAGGTGCCTCCTGATAATTTGTTGGACAGTCACAAAATAATTTTGATTCAGTTTCTAGTTGTACGTGGATTTCAAGTCCACACATCATATCGACATCGTCACTAATAGTAATTCCTCCAGTATAAGCTAATTTTTTATATTATTATAATATTAGTTTATATAACCTTATAAATATTATCAAAAATTTACTTTTTTTAGTTATGATATAAATATTTTTAAAAAATTTAATTTCATTATGGTGAAGGTTGGCTCTTAACTATTCGAAATTTTCATTTGTTTTGCTCATTATTTCAAGTTCTTCTACGAATAGCTTATGCAAATCGCCTTCATAGGTGTTAATAAGAGCAGGCATTCTGCCGTGTATCTTAATTTTTTTAGGCATTTTCATGAACTCCTCTCCGTATGTCATCTTAAGGTATTCTTTTTCTTTGTTTGCAGCTAAAAACTTGTGATTTTCAAATTGGATTCTTTGAAGAGGAAACATTTCTTCATGCTTGTAAATTCTGATTCGGTTTGGCCTTAGATTAACTGCAGAAGGTATGATGTAATCGGATTCATGGGGAACTATTCCAACAATTTCATTAAGTTTTTCATTTGCTTCAATTGGGGATTTTTTGAATAGTTCCTTTTCTAAAAATTCTTCTTTTGTCACTTCAATCAGATCGGATATTTTATTTTTCAGTTCCTCTTTAGGCAGGTTTTCCCTGTTTTCCAAATGTTCGTATGGCAGAATGTCAAGACATGCAAGCATATGGTCATTTTTGAGAGATCCCTTATAAATGACCTGAATAAATCCGGTTACGGTCTCGTCATATTTCTTTTTTTCACGTATTATTATGCGGTCTTCCAGGTTGTTTGCTTTGATTTCTTTTGTCATGACTTCTACAAATCTCTCGAAATCATTTTTAAGCATTCCCAAATCTATATCGTCATCCCATGGAAGGAAACCTCCATGGCGGACAGGTCCAAGAAGTGTACCGTAGTCCAGCCAGTATTTGATATCATACTTTTCGCATATCATATCAAAAAACAGGAGAAGTTCAATACATAATTCCTGAATGTCCTTTAAAGTGCCTTTTGGAGTTGTTTCATGAAAAATATATAAATCGTTAAACAGTTTATTGTATGCTTCCAAAATTGAAAAATTGTTGGATGATTTTTTCTGCAGGTGCTCAATTTGTCTTTTAGCTCTATTAAGCTCTTTTTTAGAGTTTTTAAGTTCTTTATGATATTTTTCTATTTTTTTCTCTAATTTTTTAACATCTTTGTCATTTGCAGTTTTAAGAGGGTGTCTGCCTTCCTTTTTTCCATATAAAACGTAGTGGACGAGAGGGTTTTCTCCGGACTGTTCAACATCAGGGTTCTGTTTTAAATAGTAGTTGTTGTCAAATAGTTTTCCAGGCTGTTTTCCTTCCTTGTATCCGTGGTAGAGATAATGATGCAGAGGACTGATTCTGCCTTCTTTGACATTGGGATATTTTTTCAAATAAAAATCCGGATTGAACAGATCCTGCTGTTTTATTTTTCTTGAAGCTTTATACATTTTATATGCTTTTTTCAGATTTCCTTTTTCTTTTAGTATGTAGAATAACATTTTTTCACAGATGTTAATTTGATTAGATAAATTATTTTATAAACTTAATATTTATTTTTTAAGGATTCTTTCACATATCTTTTGATGAATTTATCCAGTTCCGGTGAAACTTCACTTTTTTGAGGGCCTAACATATCTTTATTTGTAAATGTTCCCTTAAGTTCTCTTCCGGCCCATTTGACCTCTTCTTCAACTCTTTTTCCATATTTTGTTGCAAACATTTTAAAAAGAGGAAATTTTGTGATTCCGTTAGCGCCGCTTAAAATTAAAATTCCAATGTTTGCCAGGTTATCAATCCATGTTCCGCAGATTATTTCAATATCAGGAAATGCCAGTCTGATTTGAGCTACGACCTGAGCATAATAAAGTGATGCAGGCTGTGAGGAATTGGCATAGACTGTTTCTTTGTGAGGATTCAATGAGTAAAATATCACTCGGTCTATGTTGTGGTCTTTAATATAGTCAATGATGTATTGGACATCATCCAATGTTTCTCCAAGCCCCAATATTATTGTTATTGCTTTTTTAAAACCTAAATCTCCGGCAACATCCAGCATATTGCTTATGTCTTCCAGTTTTTTTGAAGGGCAGACTTTTTCGTGTATTGTCGGATTGGCTACTTCAACTGCACCGGTAATTCCTTTTATTTCGGATCCGTATTCATCAAGTTCATCAGTAATTCCGGTATTTAACCAGACTCCGTCGCCAGTAATATTTTTTATTGTAGTGGCAATCTCTTTAATTTCACTTGTAGTGAATGATTCGTATCCTCCGGATAAAAATTCAATGTTCCAATCAAGACGGCTGCACATTTCAGCTTCTGCATAGATATTGTTGACGTTTCTTCTGGCTTTTTTTGGATCTTTTATTTTATCCTTTTGTGTTGACATGTAGCAAAAAGCACAATCTCCTTTATCACACCACCAGGATAAAAACACTGCTCTTTCAAGTGTTATTAGATTTCCATGATTTTTTAAAGTAGTTTCATTGGCATTTTTTATCAAGTCAAATATGTTGGAATCCATATTTGTATATATGTCTTTTAAAGTTTATATACTGATTTTATTTTTAATGACTCTATTTTAATGATTGGTGGAGTTATTCATATTTTCATATTTATTTTTATATTTAGTGAATTTTTCATTTGTTAAATAGTTATTCAACTCCAATTCTTCTTCAATTTTTTTCAAATCATCAAATATT
The DNA here is from genome assembly GCF_902764455.1 of uncultured Methanobrevibacter sp. Classification (NCBI taxonomy): domain Archaea; kingdom Methanobacteriati; phylum Methanobacteriota; class Methanobacteria; order Methanobacteriales; family Methanobacteriaceae; genus Methanobrevibacter; species uncultured Methanobrevibacter sp. The sequence continues at coordinate 71,525 of NZ_CACWVY010000015.1, read as the reverse complement.
AATATTTTTAGGCATTTGCTAATGTCAATGCGTTTTAATATTTTTTTAGAATATGGTCTTTTTGAATCAAGGAATGCAATATTTTTTAGGAATTCTTTCACTATTTGGCTATTTAAAATTAACATGGTGATGTATGCTTCATCATAATTGTCAAAAGGTAAAAAATAAGAAGCATCATCTAACATCATTGCTTTTTCACTGTAAATAAGCGTAAATATGGGGTTTTTAGTAAAACCAGGGGTTGCGACTTTATATCTTTTAAAAGAATAATCGTCTACACCAAATATGCTAAATTTAGGGCTATTTTTATAAATTGCACTTTTTCTTTTATCGAAATATCTTGTATTGTCGTTTAAGTATTGCCATGTCTTAGGTGCTTTAATTTTAATATATTCTGTGTCTTGTTTTATTCGTTGTTGGGTGATAATAATGTATTTTGAGGTCTTATTTATTATAGGTTTTTTAAGGTCTCCACTCTTTAGTAATGGATAAATAAGTGTATTTTCTATATTAATTTTTTCATTATTTTTATTTGTTAATTGATTATTTTCACATTTTAACTCCATAATTTTAGCACAATCATGTTTTATTCCTTGTTTCCATTCTATGGGGCATTTTCCATCAATTTTTGGAACTTTGTCTATATTTGAATAAAATTTATCAGATATAAAACCAAATCTATATGATTTTTTAGAAGGATTAGAAATTTCAGAAACTTCACATGTTTTATTGTTTGTTATTGGTTTTTCAAATTGGATGACAAATAAACAGATATCAGAATTTCTTTTAAAAATATCTGAATCAATATTCAATTGTTTGGTAAAACTGAAAGGAATTTTGTTTCTAATTAAATGTATAAAAATATTTCTTGAGGTGGTTATATGGCATAAAAATGCAATTGTTGAGGGTGTATTTTTAAAGTCATCTATTATTTTTAAGAAAATCTGTTCTTGACTATAAAACTTATTTGCATTAAATCTTTTTGAATTATTTTTTCTTAAATCAGAGGCATATTTGGGGATGTTCAATGAAGTAATATTCAATAAATTATTTTTTGAATAGTGTGTGAGATTTCCGATAATTAAGTAAGATTTATTTTCATTGATATTATTGCATTTAAATGTAAATATGTCTTCATTAATCAATTTAAGATTTGAGATTTTTTTATCAATTTTATCTAACTTATTTTTGTCATTTTCAATTCCATATAATTTTGTGTGTGGGAATATTTTTGATGCGGTTTTTAAAAAATTACCAATTCCACATGAGGGTTCAATAATGATGTTGGGAGATATTTTTAAATCATTTTTTAGATATTCACAAATTTGTTCTGTTAAAAATAAAGGAGTTTGAAAATCTTCTAATTCATTTCCACCATATTCATCATAAGTGTAAATACCCTCTGGGTCTTGTTCTAAATTTAGAACATTATTATATTTCAATCTCCATTGAAATGCATTAGAAATTGTTAAATAGCCTTGTTTAGGAGGATTTGTTAAGATCTTTCTTGCAAGATTTTTCAATGATTCATTATCATACGGAATATTTGAATTCTTTAAAAATTCTAAAATTTCTTTTTCTTTTGCATTATTATTAATTAATTCTCGTATTTTTTTAGTTAAGTTATAATCTCCACTTTTTTCAGATTCAATAAATATACAATGTTTAAAATCAATATAACATGTATTATTTGCGTCAATTTTTTCATAAACAAATATAAGTAGATTATGTCCTAAACCATAAATTTTTTGTTCGATATTTTTAAAGGGTGATGAATTTTGGGGTTTTTTTATAGAAGTTACTTTGATGTCTGTATTAATATTGGCATCGGGTAAATCAATTCCTTTTCCGCTTGATCCGATTGTAACTTCATATTTATTTTTGAGATATTCATCAAATTTATGTTCAATATAAGTTCCAACACTTTTACCATCATTAATTCCAATTAACTTGTCATGTTTAATTTCACTTTCATGTTTACAAAATTCAATTGCTTCTTTTCGAAGTTTGTCGAGGTTTAATTTCATTTAATTATCTCCAATGCTGATGATTTTTGGTGGGAGATAGGTAATATATAAAATATTATTTAAATGGTGTTTTCATATTTCTTTTTTTTAAATATTATATTAAATCTATTATAAATATGTTTTTAATGGGTTATTGGGGTAATAGTTATATTTTTTTTAAAATTACATTGGTTTCAATTTTTAGTTTTAAATTTAATGGAATTTGGTTATTGATTAAATCAAATTCAATTAAAATAATGATTTTTACAATGCCTAAAAATTTATATATTAGTTTATATAATTTAATTTATAGGTTTGTTTGATTTTTAGTTAAAATCATGAAATACCAAAACCTTTATATACTATTAAAATCATAATCATAATTACTGTTTAAAGTCTTTTGATTTTTAAACATGGGTTTTATTTGGTTAAGTTAGATGGGTGTCATATGCCATCGTAGCTCAGTAGGTAGAGCGTTCGGCTGTTAACCGATTGGTCACAGGTTCGAGCCCTGTCGATGGCGCTTTTCTGGGCCCATAGCTTAGCCAGGTAGAGCGTCCGGCTCATAACCGGAAGGTCATGGGTTCGAAGCCCATTGGGCCCATGTTAATTAAAATTTATTTGTGTTCGTATGCTCCGGTGGTGTAGTCCGGCCAATCATTTCGGCCTTTCGAGCCGAAGACTCGGGTTCAAATCCCGGCCGGAGCATTTAAAAATTTGTTAAGATTTTTTATGGTTTCTATGTATCCTTTGTTTTTTTTATTATTAAGCGGGGGTGCCCGAGAGGCCAAAGGGGACAGGCTTAGGACCTGTTGACGCAGGTCTACCAGGGTTCAAATCCCTGCTCCCGCATTTTAACAATTTTTTGTATATGTTTTATCTATGCCGGGGTAGGGTAGGTGGTCATCCTCCGGGACTGTGGATCCCGGGACTCGGGTTCGAATCTCGGCCCCGGCCCCATTATATATCTTTTTTTAATATTACTTATCAAATGCTCTCGCATCTTTTTTATATATTGTTTTTTAAAATAGTATTGTATTATATAAAATTTTGAGTGTTAACATGGCTAAAAAAGGTTCGGCTGAAGAAAGGGATTTAGTACATAAATTATGGGATAGGAATTTTGCAGCTATGAGAGCTCCTGCATCTGGGGGAGCTACCAAAAATCCGCTTCCTGATGTTGTAGCTGGAAATGGTAAGATTTATCTGGCTATTGAAGTAAAAACAACTACAAAAGATAAGGTCTATATTGAAGAGGCTCAAATTTCAGCATTATGTGATTTTTCAAAAATATTTGGGGCAAAGCCTTATATTGGAGTTCGTTTTAAATATACCAAATGGCTTTTTTTGGAGCCTAGCAGGACTCCACGTACTAAAAATGGAAATTATAAAGTTGAAAAGGATTATGCCTTGGAAAAAGGTTTGGAAATTGATGAAATAGCAGGTATTGATAAACAGATGAAATTCGAATAAATGGTAATCTTTATATATCATTAAATATGTTATATGTGGGGTTATGGTGTAACCTGGCATCATCTGGGACTCCAGTTGTCTTTGAAGAAATATACGCGTAACTGAACAGTATCCGTTGTGATGAACAATTGGAGTACTGAGGCAAGAGAAATCCCAGGATCGGGGTTCAAATCCCTGTGACCCCATTTTTATATTAAACTTTTTTTCAAAACTTTTATAACATTTTAAATTATATTATCTTTCATGTCAGATATTGTTTTTATTATAGGATATAATTATGATTCAAATTGTTACTTGATTGATAAAAATACTTTGGTTGATACCGGTGCAGGCCTTAATAAGGATTACTTGTTTTCAAAACTTCGTGAAAATGGTGTTGAGCCTGAAGATATCGAAATTATTGTTAATACTCATTGTCATTTTGACCATATCGGAGGAAATCATTTTTTCCCGAATGCCAAAATTGCAGTTCACAGATTGGATGCCGTTTCAATGAGAAACAAGGATACTTTGGGAACTTCCATGTCTGCCTTTGGGGATGAAGGAAATTCCAGAGTCGATATTGAACTTGAGGAAGGTGATGAAGTATCGGGTTTTAAAGTTATCCATACTCCTGGCCATACCAGTGGAGGAATCTGTCTGTGGGATGGTGAAAACTTAATTAGCGGAGATACCATTTTCGCCGGTGGGGGTGTTGGCAGAATGGATATTGGCGGCGATTACACTGATATGAAAAATAGTGTGGAAAAATTATTGAAATTGGATGTTAAAAATATCTACCCTGGCCATGGTCCAATAGTAGAAAATAATGGAAAAGACCATTTGAAATTGTCTTATTCCTTTTTATAATTTTTTTTATTCTAATTTTTTGGAAACTTTCTTAAAGGTTCCTCTTCTGACTACGATGGAAATTTTTTCTCCCCGTGAAATAATGTTGTCAGGCTGAGGGATAACAAATTTTCCATTCTGATAAGTAGCAATTATAATGTAATCTTTTGTTGGAGACACTTCTTTAAATCGTTTTCCGATAATCTTATCGTTTGTTATTGTCATCTCTTTAATTTCAGCGTCACCTTCACCCAATGTTGTCAATGTGGATACATTAGGATTCATTACATACTGAGCCAATTCTCTTGCAGCACTTATCTCTGGGCTGATTACCTTGTCGATTCCTACTTCCTTAAATGCCTCCTCGTGATCAGGGTTACTTACACGGGCAATAATGTGAGGCACATCAAATTTTCTAACCAATATGCATGAAAGCAAATTAGCTTCATCGTTCCCAGTTGTTGCTATGAAATAATCGGCATCTTCAATGTCAAGTTCTTCCAATAATTTTGAATTTGTTCCGTTTCCATGAATAACGAGAGCATCCAAGTCTGATGCAACATCATTACATAATGCTTCATCACTTTCAACTAAAGTAATGTCTGCTCCGCTGTCAATTAATATATTGGCAAGTGCAAGTCCTACACGGCCGCCTCCCATAATAATCGCATACATCTAATCGCCTCATTAACAATTAATAATCAATATTTATTTTAATATAAATATAAATCTATCTTTTAAAAATTTCAAAAACTGCTCTCATTGTAATAAGTACAGGATATATTTCTATCCTTCCTGTCCACATGTCAAATATGCTGACAACTTTCAATATAGGGTTTAGTGTGTTGTTTATTATTCCAAGTTCCAAACCGTTGTTACCCTGCAGTGTCATTGCCGCAAACAGACTTTTAAATGGATCATATCCGAATAAACAAAAGAGTGCCCATGTAAACAGTATGAACATCAAATAGAGTGTGATATAATTTCCCGCTTGTGATATTGCCTTTTCAGGAATTTTACGCCCCTGTAATTTTACAGGAACGACCCTGCCTTCGGGAGATAGGATTTCTCTGACCTGGCGATATATTCCTTTAAAATAAGTAATCATTCTTACAAGTTTTATAGCACCTACTGTTGAACCGTTTGATCCTCCGGTCAGCATCAGACACATCAGACAGATTATCACGAATGATGGCCATCCTGCCATTGTAGTTGAACTTGCAACACTCGCTCCTGTTGTTGTCATTGCTGATACGACAGTAAATAAAAGTTCTATCGGAACAATATTTGAGACAAAGTAAAGGATTACTGTTACTACGGCAATAACTGAAATTATTATTTTAAACTGCAAATCATTAACTAATGATTTTCCCCTAGTTTTTATAACTTTATAATGGACTAAAAAGCTTGTAGCTCCTAAAATCATTAAAACAATTGAAATAAGATAAATCAAATCATTATGATAATATCCCATATTGGCATTTTTAATACCCATTCCTCCGGTTGAAATAATATGAAATGAGTTACAGATGGAATCAAAAACAGGCATTCCCGCAAGAATGTACAATATTATTCCTGCTAGGGTATAAATTGAATAAATTTCTATTGTTTTTTCAAGAGTTGCTTTCACACTTGGTTTAATACGCTCGTCCCGCGCTTCTGAGTAATATAGTTTGGATGAAACAGATCCGGGTTTTGTCAGGACACTGATGACCATAACAACTACTCCCAATCCTCCAACCCATTGTTCTAAAGCTCTAAAAAATAGGATGCTGTGAGGTAATATTTCAACATCATTAAACATGGTTATTCCAGTTCCGCTTAGTGCGGACATGCTTTCAAAAACAGCATCTAACGGAGGCATATGTGTTGCAAGCATATAAACAAGCCCTCCTATGATACTTGCCCATAGCCATGCAAATGACGAAATCATCATACCGTGCTTCAGTTGTATGCTTTTTTTGGTTTTATCTTCAAGATATTTTAAAAGACCATATCCCAAAAGCACGGAAATTACACATGGTATGACAAAACTCAATATGTCAAATTCGAAGTATACTAAATCAAAAATTAGCGGTACCAAACACATTGCTCCAATTCCTATCATCAGATAACCGGAGTTTTTCGCCACTATTAATAAATCTGTTTTAGTAATATACCTCATCACTCTTAATATTAATAAAAATTTCTATATAAATTTATAAGTATGAAAAATAAAATTAATATTCACTATGGATAAAAAAACAGTTTTTTTCATGGGAGTAAGTATTCTTATTCTTATTGTAATGTTATGGCTTGTTGGAATAGACAAGGTAATCGATGCTTTAAAGGTTGCCAAAACAGAATATATCATTATAGCTATAGCAATGCAGGTATTTACATATTTCCTATACACTCTGCGTTGGAAAATACTTAATAATTTAGTTGATATCAATACAGGTATAAAAAAGTTAATTCCAATGGTTTTAGTAGGTTTGGCTGTAAATAATATTACTCCTTCCGGAAGGGGTGGTGGAGAACCTGTAAGAGCATATATATTGGCTCGTGAAGAAGACTATCCTATGGAAGAGACATTTGCAACTGTTGTTGCGGACAGAGCTTTGGATACGTTCCCGTTTGTTGTGCTGGCTGTTCTGACAATTATTGGAATGACAATTTCTTTTGATTTTGATGCATGGTTGCTTATTTTAATGATTATAGCAGTCATTGCAATTGTAGCAGTTTTGATTATACTGATTTACATGTGTGTTAATCCGGGTTTTGGAAAAAGGGTTGACGGCTGGATTATCGGTTTGGTTAGAAGATTCTACAAGAAAAATTCTGAAGATCTGGAAAATAAGATTCATTCTGCAATATCCGGTTTCCAGGATACCATGAAGCTTGTAATCTCAGATAAAAAATCTTTATATTATGCAATGCCATTATCCTTTGTAATTTGGATTTTTGAGATTTTAAGAGTCTATTTTGTATTTTTGGCATTTGGAGCCAGTGTCAGTCCGGTTGTTATTGGTGAAGTCTTTATTTTAGCATGTCTTGCAGGTATGATTCCTTTGCTTCCTGGAGGACTTGGTGCTGTAGACGGAATAATGATTGCTTTTTACTCAGCTGCCGGAATTACCGCATCAATCAGTGCTGCAGCAACCATTATTGAAAGATTAATTTCATTCTGGATGACTACAATATTGGGTATGGTTATTTTACCGTATTACGGTTCATCAGTACTTGACAATATATCATTTGGTTCTTCAGATGAGCAAATCGAAGAATCACTTAAAGAAGAATTGGAAAATGATTAACGCATATCTGATTTTATTTTGTTTTTGAGGTATTATTAATGAAGGATATTTGTGAAAAGGTTATCGAAACAGATTACGATAATTTAAATGAAGCTTTGGGACAAATTGAGTATAATATAAAAACCGGTCTTATCATTTATTATAATGATACAAAATACGAATTTCTGTTAAATATTAAAAAAGATGTTGATGAACTTTTATGTCTCAGTTCAAGTGTTCTTAAAGTTGATGATTTGGAAAGATTTCACAAAAAACCTCTTTTTCACCGCTTAAGCTGGAAATTCAGACAATCTACAATATTATTCAATGATCCGACACGTTATGTTGATGTTGATGATGATTATACAAAAGACCTTCAGGGAGGCTGGAGTGTTGGAACATATGATGATTATTTTTTGAGAAATATCAGTGAAATGATTTTACAGATTGCTTCTTATTTCAATTTTACCAATGATAAAATCTTGTTTTATGGAAGCAGTATGGGAGGATTTACTTCATTAATGCTTGGAACTATGGTAAAAGGTTCAATGGTTTTAGCAGATCTTCCGCAACTGTATCTGATGAATTTCGGCCATTTTACAAGCAAGGTCATAGGAAAACTTTACAGCGATTATTCCGATGAGGAACTCGAAAAGGTCAGCTATAAGTTTTCATTTATGGGGCTGATGAAAAAGGAAAATTATGTTCCCGATGCACAGATTTTTATTAGCTGCCGTCCTTATGATATAGATACACAATATCTTCAGTTCATTGGAGATTTATATGAGATATTCAAGCTTGAAAACAATGAAAATAAAATTAAGCTTGTAATCAGGCCAATCGACAATCACCAGCATATGGACAAAAAGGATTCAATTGATTATGTTAACAGGCGTTTTGACGAGAAGAAATTGTATGGGGAAAACAGTTTTAAAGCTCAATTTTCTAAAGTAAAAAAACATAACAGGTATTTGACAAGACGTCTGGATGAAAAAGACCTTTCAATTGAGTATTATTCAAATTTATCTTTCTTTAATAAATTATTCGGTGGTTTTAATTCACGAATTTATATTATTTTAAAATCAATTGCTTCACATGAAAATATAGGTACAAATTTAAGCTTATATAAGTTATTGAAGAGTTCTGACTTTTTTGATGTTGGTTTTTATTTAAAACAAAAAAATCTGAAAGGCACCAGATTTTATTCCACATTAAATCCTATTGTGCATTATCTTTTCTTTGGAATGGGTGAAAATGTGAGTTTCAACAGGACTTTGAAATTCGAATTCTCCGATAAAAAGGAATTGCTTAAAATTTTAAGTGAAATTAAAAAATAATTTTTGTTGCAAATTTTCTTTGTTAAATTAAATAGAAAACTTTATTTTAATTTATTATCATAAATTTTAACATAGCAAAAAAATAATTTTTTTGCATTTTATTAATTTTGGTGAAATCATGGAAATTAATGGCGTAGAAATTAAAAATACTTATGCAGAAGGTTTTGGAATTAAAGTTACTAGAATTTTAGTTACTGCAGCAACTCAAGAATTAGCAAAAATTGCAGCAACTGAAGCAACCGGTTACGGAACTTCTGTTATTGGATGTCCTGCTGAAGCAGGTATTGACTGTTTTGTACCAGCTGAAGAAACTCCAGATGGAAGACCTGGTTATGCAATTATGATTTGTCACGCTAGTAAAAAAGCACTCGACAATGAATTAATGGAAAGAATCGGTATGTGTGTTTTAACTGCTCCTACCGCAGCTGCATTCAACCTTCTCGAATCTGAAGATGTTTTAAAAACTGGTAACAAGTTAAAATTCTTCGGTGACGGATTCGAATCCGATTTAGAAATTGACGGAAGAACAATCCACTCAATCCCAATCATGTCCGGTGACTTCTTAGTTGAAACTGCATTCGGTTTCAAAGAAGGTGTAGCTGGAGGAAACTTCTTCATTTTAGCTAAAGACCAAATGACTGGTGTTAAAGCTGCACAATTAGCTGCAGCTGCAATTCAAAATGTTCCAGGAACTGTCACTCCGTTCCCTGGAGGTATGGTTGCATCCGGTTCTAAAGTCGGATCCAACAAATATGCATTCTTACCAGCATCCACTAACGAAAAAATGTGTGTAACATTAAAAGATAAAGTGGACTCAGATATCAGAGAAGATGCTGACGGTGTATTTGAAATCGTTATTGACGGTGTAGATGAAGAAACCGTAAAAGCAGCTATGAAAGCTGGTATTCAAGCAGCTTGTGCTGTTGACGGCGTTTTAGAAATCAGTGCAGGTAACTTTGACGGTAAATTAGGTTCAGCTATTATGAACTTACACGATTTATTCTAGAGAGATTTCCTCTCTTTTTATTTCTTTTTTTGATTTTATTTGATTATTTTAAAAATTTCACACATTATTTATACAAGTTAATACAAATTTCTAAATGTAATTTAACAGTTAATGTAATTTGCATATTTGCATTTAACAAGAATATTTAAATTATGTATATTGGAATGATGTGAAATGATGTTGTTTTTTAAAAAAACTTTTAATATTTTATTTATATTGCTGGTTTTATTTGTTAGTTTGAGTATCGTATCTGCTCAGGAAAACACTACACAATTCATTGCAGATGGAGAAAGTTTTTCTGAAAGTTTGGATGAAATAAGTGTTAATAATACAAATGCGGCTGATACTGTTGACGTTCAAATAGATGTGTGTGATGTTGAATCTTTCTATAAGGAAAAATCCAATTTGGAGGGTTATTTAAAAGATTGTAACGGCACTCCAATCAGCAACAAGCAGGTAAATGTAGTTTTAAATGGACAGTCTTATAATAAAACAACAGACTGTCTTGGAAAATTTTCACTGGCTTTGAATTTAAAGCCGGACACCTATAAAGTTAATCTTAAATTCATGGGGGATGAAAATTACACCTCACATGCTGCAGATTCGATTGTAAAAATTAAAAAGGCGCCTCTTGGCATTAAAATAAGCAACTTCAATACCTATGTCGATTCCGATTTGTTTTTCAAAGCAAAAGTCTATAATAAACTCACAGGCAATGCGGTTTCAGGAATCAGAGTTCATTTTAAAGTTTATTCCGTTAAAACTAAAAAATATTCCAATTATTGGCGAACAACAGATAAGAATGGTATTGCAACACTGAACAAGAACCTGAAAGTTGGAACATATAAGATATCTGCTTGTATCCAGGATTCTAAAAATAAAAAGTATATCTCATATGAAAATTCCAAAAGTAAAGTTACAATGAAGGTTAAACCTACTGCAGAGACCGGTTGCTGTTCCTTTTATTTGCAGGTTAATGCAACCGAAAGTGTAGCAGGTTTCAGGCGTGATGCAACCAATGCTTTAAACATTTACATAAAAAATGTAAAATGGAATGGCAGAACTGCAATAAAACAGTATAAATTGGCTTATTCTTATTTTTTCCATTCAATAACAACTTCTGACGGTTGGATGATAGGAACTGGAGGAATCGATAATCCTACAATCAACAGGGCTATTGAAAATCTTGCAGGCAAAATGGTTAAGTCAAATAAGATACAGTCATCTTATCTAAAAAAGATTCAAAACTATGAAAGACGTTTGGGTTTGGGTCATTTTTCAATTAAAGCGCCTGACGGAAGATTTGCCGCAGTATGGCTGAACGGTTATATAACAGGCAAATTAAAACCCGGCGAATTTATCAGTGTTCCTAATTTAAAGTCATGCTATCGCCACGGTGAATATTCAAAATTCGGTTCAAATCCTTTAAAGGCAGCCGTTAAAGTAGGTGCAACCGATGTATACGGTGTCAACAGAAGGGACATTACTCTTTTCCATTGGAAATCTGCAACCGATAAAAACTTCAAAACAACTTCTCTTGTTAAGGTTTATGGTGCAAACGACAACGGCAGATTTGTTGGAAGTTCCACCGGATCTTTAAGGGATGATATCTATTACAAAAATAAGTTTATCGGTAAATATAATCTTCCCGCAGTTCCAAATATGAAACTGCTTGGAACCCATAAATTCGGTAATATCGATAAATTTGTAAAGATTCCAACAATAATAAGGGCTCCGGAGGTAACAAATCATTTCAATCAAACAAAATACTTCAAGATAACTGTTAAAAATAAAAAAACTGGTAATTTAATTTCCAATCTTAAAATTAAAATAAAAATAAGTGCAGTAGATAAAACAAACGTTTATATCATTAAAACTGATAAAAACGGTTTGGCAAAATTAAATACTAAAGATTTATTAGTTGGCACTCACAAAGTAATTTTATATCCTGCTAGTGATAAATATCTGATTTCAGCTAAAAGTACCATTATAATTAACGAATAATAATTTAAGGTAACTTTGCTTGAATCAGAAGGTTTAAGGGGGTTTATTTAATGAACAAATCTTTTAAAATGATTTCCTTATTCTTATTGGTATTAGTGACCATAACGTTGGGCCTCAGTTTTGTTTCGGCTTCAGAAAACGTAACCGGTGATGTTCTATCAGAAGATATTTCATCTTCCGTTGATGTAGATGGAATTAATAATGCCGATGAGGATTCATTCGAAGGGGAAAATTCAAAAATTGATACTAAAATTGATGTAGATGATGTAACTTCATATTATAAAGAGAAAGTAAAAGTTGAAGTTCAACTGAAAGATTCAAATAATGTCTCATTGGTCAATAAAAATGTCAATGTTTATTTCAATGGGGATGTAGATAATAAAACAACAGATAATAATGGTAAATTTATTTTAGATTTCAGTAATCTTAAGCCAAATACATATAAATTGACTGTAAAGTTCAATGGGGATGAAAATTTCACTTCCAGTGAAGCTAATTCTTATGTTAAAATTAAAAAGGCTCCGTTGGCTATTCAGATGAGCAATTTCAATACTTATTTTAAATCAGGTTCCTATTTTAAAGCAAAAGTATATAATAAAAATACTGGAAATCCTGTAAGGGGAATTAAAGTTTTATTTAAAACCTATTCCACTAAAACTAAAAAATATGCTAATTATTATGCAACCACTGACAGTAATGGAATTGCCACTTTGAAAAAGAATCTGAAAGCTGCGTCTTATAAGGTTTCTACACAAATTAAGGATTCCAAAAATAAAAATTATATTTCCTATAAGAAATCTAATAACAAAGTAACTGTTCTGGTCAAACCATGTGCTGATGAAGACTGCTGTTCCTTTTTCCTTCAGGTGAGCAACACTGAATCAGTCGGAGGTTTCAGAAGAGACAATACTGCAATGACCACCATTACTGTTAAAGACTATACATTAGGAGGCATACCTGTTGTAAAACACACTAATGCTAACAATTTCATTCATTTGATGGTATTTGCCAACGGATGGATAGTAGGTAACGGCGGACTTGACGGATATGATTTCTTACAGTCAATGGAAAAGTTATCTGTTGATATGATTAAATCCAACAAAATCAAAATGTCTTCCTTGAGAAAAATTTATAATTATAAAAGAAGCATTAATTTCGGACATTATTCAATTAAAGCTCCTGACGGAAGATATGCAGTTGTATGGAAGAATAATATTATCACAGGTAAATTAAAACCTGGTGAATTCAGCTGTTCTCCTAACTTTAAAGAATATTACCGCCACAGTACTTATAAAAAATACAGTACCGATCCTGCTAAAGCAGCAATCAAGGTAGGTGCTACAGACCACTATGGTGTCAACAGAAGGCAGGTTGTTGTGCTTCACTGGAAAGCTACAACACACAAGGACCTTTCAGTTACCTCTTCAATCAAGGCTTATGCAGCTAATGATAATGGCAGATTTGTAGGTGTGTCTTCCGGAGGACTGGTTGATAATGTCAGATTTAAAAACAAATTCGTAAGCAGTTATAACCTTCCGAGATGTCCTAATATGAAATATCTGGGATCTCACAGCTTTGGAAATGTTGACAAATTTGTTAAAATTCCAACAACAATAAAAGCTCCTGATGTGAAAAACAAGTTCAATGCGACAAAATACTTTAAAGTAACTGTTAAAAATAAAAACACAAATAAAGCAATATCCAATCTTAAAGTTAAAATCAAATTAACTTCTGGCAGTAAATCAAAAGCCTATATAATTAAAACTAATGAAAAGGGTGTTGCAACATTTAATACAAAAGATTTGTCAGTTGGAAAGTATAAGGTTGTACTGGCTCCGACTAACATTAAATACATAATTTCAGGTAAAAGTAAAATTACTATTGTGTAATTTTACTTATTATTTTCTTTTCTTGTTAATTCTGCTATTTCTTCATCACTTAAATTAATTCCAAGAATTTCTTCTTTTTTTTCTAAATCTTTAATCAATTTTTCAAAGCTTGAATTGTCGGGTCCTGAAATGACATGTGTGTGGATATTGTTGACAGTGTTATATAGAAAATCTATTGCTTCTTTTTTATCATCATGACTGTCTAAATAATTTTTGTACTTTTGACCCGCTTTAATGTCTTTGGATTGTATTTGACGGGTAAGAGGAGTTTCAACTCCTGGAAGGTGGTATTGGATATTTTCTAAAGTGCATCCGTTTTTGGATATGATTTCATATTCATCAAAAATTTTATCAGGGGTATGCCTCACGGTAATTCCTAAAAGATGAGGTCTTGCAGATTCAAAGTATAAATCTTTTCCTCCAATCACTTCTGGAGATATTACTTTATTTGCACCTGCTTTTTTAAGCCTTGAAATATTTTCCAGTTTACTGGACCTTGTTACAATCCATGCATTTGGGTTTGTTTCACGTATTGTCAGCACAATGAATATGTTGATTACATCATCGCCGCTGCATAAAATCACGCTTCTGCATTTGTCTCCTGCCAGTTTGGCAATAAGATCATTTTCCGTTGCATCCTTTGGAAGAACGATTACTGAATCGGATTCTTCAATGCTTTCAGCTACCTCTTCATCTTTTTCAAACACGACTATATTCTGATTTCTTTCGACTAATTCTTTAAATACTATTCTTCCCACTCTTCCATAACCGCACATTATATAATAATCGTCCATTCTTTCAATAGATTTCATTTTTCTTGCTCCCTTTGAAAATAGAATCATTCTTTCCTGGAAAGTTGATAACATTACATTAAATACATAAGCCAATAATCCAATTCCTGAAATCGCTAATGTTGTTGCAAATACTTTTTCAAATCCGGTAGTTGGAATATAATCTCCATAACCTACTGTGGTCATGGTAATCACAGAATAATAAAGAGCATCCAATGGATTTAAGTTCATTATGAAAATGGAACCTACAAATCCATAAATAAATAATCCTCCTATTAAAATAACGCCTGTTGTTATGTATTTTTGAGGTAAGTCTCTTAAAAGCTTCAATGTTATTTTTCTCATGAGATATTTCCCTAAATTATATAATTATATTTATTAATTATAGTGGTATTTTAATCTAAAGGTAATTTTTTTAAGACTTTCGTGTCTGCAAAATGTTAATACCAAAAAAAATAAGATTTATTATTTGTTTGAATTTAAAAAAAGAAAAAAAAGAGTGGTTAAATTATACGTCAGAGTATAATAAACCAATAGCTCTGTTGTAGAAGAATACTAAGTAAACTAAAAAGATACCGAATAAGATATCTCCGACAATATCGCTGATACTGCCTATAATTCCTATAAGAATCACAATGATTACTGCTATAATTACAACAAGAACAACAGTTGCAATAAGTCTGCCGATACCTACTCTGGATATGTCTCCAATAGCTTCTCCTATAGCTAAAGCATCACCTAAATTGTCAGTTTTTGCTAATCTACATTTAGCCATAAAGTTTGCTAAAGCAAATAATATCACTAATATTAAACTGATTATGGTCATAATCCAGTCTCTGAGGAAAATTCCTAAAACAAAAATGATAATAGCTGGGACAAGGTAGTAAACAATATTAACAATAATTAATTTGACAGCATTTGAAATTTGTCTTCCTATATCAATTCCAGGTCCGTCTTCTCTTCTTTCAATACCAAATTTTATAATGTCCAAACCATATCCTTCAATCAGGAACAGTATTAAAATGAAAACAATCATTCCAAGAAGTCCTACGCCGCCAAGAGCAAAACTGGAGGCTCCTTTTGTAGTAATTGCAGTTGCAAAACTAAGGATTGTTGTTCCTCCAATAATTGCGGCAATAATTCCTAAAACTATATATAAAACTAAAGCTTTAACATTTTTTAATGGGTATGCCATAGCATCACTTATTATATCTCCTATATTCATTTAATTCACCTTTTTTTGATTAATTTTAAACTCATTACGAGATATCTTTACTTTTATTTATAATTTAATATAAGTATTACTATTTTTAAAGGTTCAAACTATTATTTGGAATGTATATTATTTCAAAAATATGAAAATAAGAATATTTTTACATTGTGAATATTAATTCTTATCGCATCAAATCGTCATTATCATATTCTTTTTTAGTTAGTATCAACAAATATTGTTGTAAAGAGTAAAAGTGTGGGATATTATGAAACCCATTGATATGATGGTAACGGATTATAACTGTGAATATTTAGGATTGTCTAGATTATGTTTAATGGAATCTGCCGGAAAATCTCTGGCTGAAGAAGTAGGTAAAATTGCCGTTTATACATTTTCAAAACCTGTTAAAGTTGTAATTTTTACAGGTTCCGGTGGAAATGGCGGGGACGGTTTTGTTGCGGCAAGATATTTGCTGAACAGAGGTTATGATGTGGATATCTATATGTTAAAGGATAATATTCACTCAGATCAGGCAAGGATTAATTTTGAAATATTGCAAAATATGAAACCTCGTTTGTCCCGCTTAAAAATATTTAATTTAAAAACATTGGAGGACATTAATGCCTGTGAGGTTGCTCAAAGTAAAAAAGGCGAGTATATTATTGTGGATGGTCTTTTAGGAACTGGAATTAATGGGAAACTCCAGACAAATATCAGAAGAGCAATCGAGATTATAAACGATTCCAAGGGGATTAAGATAAGTGTGGATGTTCCTTCAGGAATGGATCCTCTTACAGGCAGTGTTGATGATTTGGCCGTTGTGCCGGATTATACAATAAGTTTTCATAAAATTAAAACTGGAGTTCGCCAGGCTGATGAAGAAGTTGTTGGCGGTCTTGTTACAACTGATATTGGAATTCCATTTGAAGCGGAATATTTTGTTAATTATGGGGACTTTTTAAGACTTAAAAATAGAAATCCTAATTCTCATAAGGGAAATAATGGTAGTTTATTAATAGTTGGTGGAAATAATGATTATGCAGGTGCTCCGGCTATTGCAGGGATGGCTGCTATAGGTGCTGGCGCCGATTTGGTTTATGTTGCATCTCCATGTGATGCCGCTCGTGCCATTAAATCTACCTCTCCTGATTTAATTGTCAAATCTCTTGAAGGCGATAAATTATCTTTAACACATCTCGATGAGATTCTTGAATTGGCACAAAAAGTTGATGCAGTATTAATTGGACCTGGAGCTGGAATTGATGAGGAAACATCAAAATTATTTAATGTGCTGGCTGCAAAAATTAAAAAACCATTGGTACTGGATGCTGATGCTTTAAAACAGGTTGAATTATCTTTAATTAAAAACAGGGATGATATCATATTGACTCCTCATATTTTTGAATTCAGATCACTTTTCAATGTAGGCAGTGATGTGAAATTGGATATTGATTCATATGACTTTGAAAAGGTCGATGAAAACATTACTGGTTTTCAGCAGATTGCCCGCAAAATTAAAGCCACAGTTATTGTTAAAGGAAAGTATGATTTAATTTTATCAGGTACCAGATTCAGAATCAACAAAAGCGGAAATGCAGGAATGACTGTTGGTGGAACTGGCGACGCACTGGCTGGAATCTGTGCAAGTTTACTAACACAGGATATGGATTCTTTTGACTGTGCATGTCTTGGAGTATTTGTTAATGGTCTTGCAGGTGATGCTGCATTTGAAGAGAAAGGAAATGGATTTTCAGCAACGGATCTGGTATCCCACATTGGCAGTGTGATTAAAAATGGATTATGTTAAGGGAATCTTTAAAAATCGTCCAAACAGGTTTATTGCAGAGGTCGAAGTTGAAGGCAATCTTGAAATTGCCCATGTTCCAAATACCGGCCGGTGCAAAGAGCTTCTGGTTGAAAACGCAACTGTATGGCTAAAACCTTCCGATAATCCGAACCGCAAAACCAAATTTTCACTTCATTTTGTTGAGAACAGGGGTGAGCTGGTATCACTTTACTCTCAGCAAGCTAATAGCATTGTATATGATGCAATTGTAAATGGCAAAATAAAAGAACTTTCTGGCTATTCTTATCATCAAAGGGAAAAAACTGTTGATAATTCAAGGATAGATATATACTTGGCTAATCATGAAGATGATTGTTGTGGTATGAATTTTTTGACAGACTCATGTTATGTTGAAGTAAAGGGCGTTACATTAATAGTTGGTGATGAAGCAAGATTTCCGGATGCTCCAACAGAAAGAGGCGCAAAACATCTAAAAGAACTAATCAAGCTTAAAAAAGAGAGAAACAGATGCTGTGTGTTTTTCCTGATTCAGCACCCTGCAGGAAAATTTTTCAGACCCAATTGGGAAAACGACCCTAATTTCTCTAAAACTTTAAACGAAGCATTTGATGCAGGTGTGGAAATCCTTGTTTACAGATGTGATAATCGTTTGGATGGAATCGATTTGATTCCCGAGTCCTTAGATTTTGATTTGGCTCAAAGTCTCCCCGATAGCATCGTTAATGACTAAATTTGCAAGACTGTCGTATTGTGTTTCACTTTTGTTAATCAAAACCAAATTTTTGCCGTTAAAGTAATTTATTAATCCGGCAGCAGGATATACAACTAGGGAAGTTCCTCCGATAATTAATGTTTCTGCATTAGAAATGTAATCGATTGCAAAACTTAATACTGCATTGTTTAAAGGTTCTTCATACAGGACAACATCCGGCTTTACGATTCCTCCGCATTCACATTTTGGAATTCCGTTGCTTTCCAGGATATAATCCAGGTCATATTCCTTATTGCAGATTTGACAATAATTTCTGTGGATGCTTCCGTGCAGTTCCAAAACGTTTTTGCTTCCTGCCTTTTGATGAAGTCCGTCGATATTTTGTGTAATAACTGCTTTTAATTTTCCGCATTCCTCCAATTTGGCAAGAGTGATGTGGGCAGGATTCGGATTCGCATTTCTGAAAACTAGATTTTCCTTATAATAGCTGAAAAACTCTTCGGTGTGGTCTAAATAATAACTGTGTGAGACAAGATTTTCAGGTGTGTCACCATATTTTTCAAGGCTTTTAAATATTCCGCTTTCAGATCTGAAATCTGGTATTCCACTTTCTGTAGAAACGCCCGCTCCTCCAAAAAACACAATATTATCTGAGGAATCAATAATTTCTTGTAATTGAGTAATTTTAGACATATTTAAAGATATGTGTAAACTTTTAAATATAATTATCCAACATATATTTATTATAAAGTTGTTATTAAAATTGTGGGGATTTAATTGGAAAACAATAATTCAAATCTCGATTGGATGGTTAACTGGTCGCTTAAAGGCCATTATCCTAGAAACAGCCAAATCAAGCTTATAAATAAGATTAACTGGGCTATTGGTGAAGGCTATAAAAATATTATTCTCGAAGCGGGAACAGGTATTGGAAAATCCGCTATCGCTACGACACTTGCCAATATG
Source organism: uncultured Methanobrevibacter sp. (assembly GCF_902764455.1). Classification (NCBI taxonomy): domain Archaea; kingdom Methanobacteriati; phylum Methanobacteriota; class Methanobacteria; order Methanobacteriales; family Methanobacteriaceae; genus Methanobrevibacter; species uncultured Methanobrevibacter sp. The sequence goes on along the minus strand of NZ_CACWVY010000015.1, from coordinate 52,218 downwards.
TATGAGGATTCCTACATTTTAACAATGACAAAACAGCTTCAGGAGCAATATCTGGATGATTTCGGAGATATGCTTGTCGAAATCAAAGGTCGTGGAAATTACAGGTGCAATTATAAGGGCAGCTGCGATTTTTGCATTAAGGCGGAATATAAGCTGCAGAAATGCGGCAACTGTGAGTATAATCTTGCCTTTAAGAAGGCTCTGAATGCCAAAAATGTAATAACCAATTATGATTATTTTTATTATGCAGGTGTTGGAAATCATCTTTTTGATCCGAGGGAACTGCTGATTTTGGATGAGGCCCATAATCTTGAACGCAAGATGTTAATGCTGTCCTCTTGTGAGCTTAACCGTGAATATATTTCCACAAAGTTTGGTATTGATATTTTTGAACCTATAATGCATGCCACAAGTTCTATTAACAAGTTAAAAAAGGATTCAAGTTACTGGATAAGATTATGTGATGATTTGATTGGGGAATGCAAGAAAAGGATTAAAAAGATTGAGGGTGATGCCAATAAATCCGTTCAGGTATCCTTGGATGAATTTGAAAACAATCCTTCTAAATTTTCCAATTTTGATTATGTTGAAAAGCAAAATCTTGAACAGGACATGAAATCCTTTGCATCAATCAGCATGGGTCTTGAAGCCAATGATTATATAATTGATCTTCCCAACAAAACAACTATTATTGATAATAAAATGGATATTGCAGCGGAATTCAAACCATATTCAGTATTGGACGATACCCAAAAGTTGCTTGATTTGGGAAATGTCTGTATATTCTTAACGGGGACACTGGGAAGCAAGGAAAAATTTTGCGAGTGGAACGATATAAACCCTGATGAAACATATTATATCTATGAAAAAAGTCCTTTTGATGTTGATAAGAGACCTATTTATATTGATTTTGCAGGTAAATTGAGTGGTTCTCTAAATGGAAGGCCAAGATGGCAAAATAAAAGGGCATTAGGTAAAATAAAAGAGTTATTGGACTTGCATAAAAATGAAAAAGGAGTTATCCACACTTCAAGCAATGAACAGGCATTTTGGATTATGGAAAATTTAAAGGGATACAATTTCATGTTTGTTGGCGGTGAAGACAGGAACCGTATTTTGAAGGAATTTACAGAGTCCCGTGAAGCTATTGTTCTTATAGGGGCATCAATTAAAGATGGTGTTGATTTCAAGGGGGATTTATGCAGGTTCCAGATTGTATTTAAAATGCCTTATCCTCAATTAAACGAACAGGTAAAATACAGAAAGGATTTGGATCCAAAATGGTTTTATTATCAGGCTGTGATGGCTTTAATGCAGGCTTATGGTAGGGGAATTCGTGACATTGACGATTACTGTGTGATGTATATTATAGATTCCAGTTTTAAACAGTTGTTTGAATATAATCGGGGTTTTTTCAATGAATATTTCATTGAAGCGGTACAAAAAAAGAAGAAAAAATGATAGCAGTAAAGCTATCTGTTTAATTTTTGATAATTTGCAGCTTGAAGACCGTGGTATCTAATCATACCTTCAACGTCTCTTTGGTCAGTTTCTTTGTCTTCAAATGTAATTTGTTCTATGCTGTGTAAGCTAAATGGAGATTTTCTGGAAATTGGCTGGATTGAACCTTTAAATAGTTTCATTACAACTTCTCCACTTACTCTTTCTTGCATATTGTCGATTGCTTGGTCAAGGTCATCTCTTAAAGGTTCTTGCCAGAGTGCTCTGTATACAAGGTCTGCATAGAGTCCGGACATGTATTCGGCAAATCTTAACTCATCAGTGGTTAAAACCAGTTCTTCTAATGCTTGGTGAGCTGCAATCAATAATTTTGCACCAGGGGTTTCGTAGATTTCCCTACTTTTAATACCAATCATTCTGTTTTCAATAGTGTCTACTCTGCCGATTCCATGGGCTCCTGCAATTTCATTTGATTTGATGATGATATCGAGTAAGGGCATCATTTCGCCGTTAATAGCTACTGGAACACCTTCTTCAAATTCAATAGATACTTTTTCAGGTTCGTCTTTAGCATCTTCCCATGAAGCAGTCCATTCATAGATATCTTCTGGAGGTTCATTTGCAGGGTCTTCTAGGACATCCCCTTCAATTGCTCTTCCCCAGAGGTTTTCATCGATACTGTAAATTTTATCATAAGTTAACTCGATTCCTTTGGATTCTGCATATGCTTTTTCTTCAGTTCTTGTTAAGTTCATTTCCCTGATTGGTGCAATGATATCCAAATCGGACATTGCAAGAATAATTGCTTCAAATCTGAACTGGTCGTTTCCTTTTCCGGTACAACCATGTGCAATTGCAGTTGCTCCTTCTTTTTCAGCTAATTCTACAAGTTTTTGAGCAATTAATGGCCTTGCAAAAGCAGTACTTAACGGATATCCTTCGTATTCTGCATTTGCTTTAATTCCACGTGCGATGTATTCGTTTGCAAATTCCTCTTTAGCATCTATATTGTAGTGTTTTAATCCCCCAATTTTAGCTGCACTTTCTTTTGCTTGTATCATTTCTTCTTCGCCTTGTCCTACATCTACACATGCGGTAATAACTTCTACATTGTATTTTTCTTCTAATAATTTAACACAAACGGAGGTGTCTAGCCCACCGCTGAATGCTAAAAGTACTTTATCAGTCATAAAATCACCATAATTAATTTCAATAAGAATGAATTATCAAGATATATTTATATTTTTAATAGTATTTAAAATTTTTAAAAGACGGATTGTCATTATGAAAAAGGTTTAGATTTTTGTGATGTTTTAAATTAAAAATTAAAAAAAGTGATGAAAACCTCGCAATGCGAGGAATCTCATCTAGATGTATACAAGTTTACTTTCTTTTTGGTAGTTGTTTAAAAGGGTATTTAAGTAAAGTATATGATTTTATTCTGTTTTTTGTAGTTTTCCAGTGTGGATATTGCTTTTTTATCAATTTGAGAAGCTGTTTTTCCAAATAACTGAACTACTGCCACTTTCATGGCACCTCCTTTTGCAATACCCTGGATTGCACCACCGAATGGTGAAAATTGAAGTCCGCTTCCGACACCTTTCAATACATCACTCCAGAAATTGCTGTAGTCATGATGGTCATTTGCATATATTGCACCATAAGCTCCGCCCAAAATACCTCCTATGGCTGCATTAACTCCCATTGAGATTAATGGAGCAAGGGCACCTGCTGTTGCTGCAATGTACCATCCAGCACCGGCAGTAACCGCTGCGGTAAGTGCGAGAAAACCGCTTTGAAGCAAATCCTTTCTCCATGAAGCCATCGGATGTTTCTCATAGTTTCTGTGATCTTTTCCGAAGATGATAACATCTTCAAGGGAACCGTCATCATTGTAGATGTCAATTTTTTTGCCCAGATTTTTAACAGATGAATAACCTGTATTGTCAGAAAAGATTGACATTATGACTTTGGCAGTTCCTTTGTTGTAAATAGCTCCACCATATTTGGCATAATTGTTTTTAAATGTGGAATTGAAAACATTCAGGATGCCTTTGTTTACAATTGCACCTCCATAATCATCCTTTACATTATAGTCTACCTTATTGTTGTTGAATGCACAGTTGGTTATTGTCAATTTTCCTGAATTTTCAACGGCGATATTGAATCCTTCTATAATTAGATTATTGAGATATACATTTCCACGGAGGGCTATGGTTAAAAACTGTGTTGTATCGCTGTCATGAGGATTTTGAACAAATATTCTTGCACCTCCGCCGTTGATGATGAGTAATCCGTAATCTGCCTTAAAGAGGCTTTTTGAATTAGGTATAACACCGTAATCATCTTTAAGCATAGTAATGTTTATGATGTCATATTTTGTGTTACCGTTAATGATTTTTGTAACTCTCATTAATGAAGCCATATTATCTACAACGGTATTATATATGCTAATGTTCAGGCTTTCTCTTTCAAGATATATTCCTCCGTCTTTAGTTTTTATTGTGGACGGGGAGTATCCTTTGCAGTTTACTAATTTGACTACTGACAATTCATCGATTTCAAAATCATTTTTGTCATTGTTTTTCCATGGCCAATTTGATTTGATTAAGTTTCCTGAAAATTCACAGTTGTAAAATACTCCGTTTGCATCTTTTCCAGTACTATAGTATGCACCACCTTCAGTGGCACCATTGTTCTTGAACAGTGAATTGTAGCAGTATACATTACCATAGTTTCTTATTGCGCCACCGTAATCTCCCTTTTTAATTTTATAGTGGATTGTGTTGTCTTTGAATGTGCAGTTGATTGCAGTGAATATGCCGTAATTCAGAATTGCTGTATTGAATCCGGATAATGTAAGGTTTATCAATGTGAGGGATCCGTAGTATGGAACGTATGCAAAGTGAAAATCATTAGATACGCTATTTCCGGTAAGTTTTATGGTAGCTCCGTTACCGTTTATTATTAATGGTTTTGAGTTTAAATCGAAAAATCCCTGATCCCATATAGTACGCCCTACTACCATTTTGTCTCTTACCGCACCGCGCCATTCATTGCTTTCTCTATATTTGTCAATTTCATCTGCAGAAAGAATATATTCTCCTTTTTTTAATGTCACATTGAATAATGTTACGTTGTTTAAACCATCAATCCATTTGTTTAACACATTTAAATCGCTTACATTTTTTATGTAGAAATTTTTGGTTGCATTGTTTTTTAAAGAATAGAGTGATCTGAGGGATAGGGAGGAGTTATCATCAAAGTAGCTGTTTTCCACGACATGATTATATGTGTCCCAGTTATCGTCATAAATAACAACCATACTTTTTTCTTTCGCCCGAAAGTCATCGTCAGTTGTCTTGAAGCTGCATTTGACGAAGTTTGTCAGGGAATTCTTATCGGCATATAAAACGCCTCCAAGTCTACCTGAACCGCCTCCGCTGTTGTCGTTTTTATTGAATATACAGTTCTCAAATGTTGCTTTGTTTTTGTTGTAGATTACAGAACCTGGGGTTTTTGTTGCCCAGAATTTCGCATTGTTTTCTGTGAATGTACAGTTTTCACAGTATACTTCTCCGCTGTTTGCAAACACTCTGTAGAATTTCTTGAATTCAAGATTGTCTACCATGATGTTGGAACCCGGTTCCATACCTATGAAATTGTGCTTGTAGTCATCCTCAAGTGTTGAACCGTTACCGTGAATGATTAATGAACCGTGTGTAAGGTGGCTTAAATAATACCATTCAGCATCTCTCCAGAAGTTTTCTGTAACTTTGTAGGTGTTTTTCTTGAGGTTTATGATTGTGACATCCACCTTATAATCTGTTCGCACCATTTTTCTAAGGACTTCTGTAAGTTCCTGTGAATTTGAAACAGTGACGTTGTACATGATGAATGCTTCACCGTTTGCCATAACATATCTGTAAGTATTTTTTCCAAGAACAGAATACATTGTACCGTTGGAAATGATTTTAAATGTTTCATTTGAATATATCGGCAGTAATGCACCGTATGATGTTCCGTTAAGACCCAAATCAATGACTGAATATCTGTTTGATACAGTAATATAATCTTTGATTGTTTTGCCGGCAAATGTTGTTTCAACCATATAATTGCCTGCAGTTACATTCAAAGTGAAGTAAGCTATTCCCTGCTCTGAAGTTTTGTCTGTGAATGTTTTGCTTCCAATCTTGAATGTCACAGTCTGGTTTGCTGAAGCGTTGACCTTAATTATGTAAGGGTCATTGATGTTATAAGTCACATTCCTTTTTGCCACAGTAATTTTATTTGTGAATGATTCACCAGTTACATTGTTTACAGCCTTTACGGTGTATGTGCCTGGTTCAAATGTTGTATAAAGGATTGCAGCTCCGTCATCATTGACAGTACTTGTGTACTTTGCATTGTTTACAATGAATGTGACTTTTGTTCCTTTGGCAAGGTATTTTCCGTTTTTATCCTGGAATACGGCGGAGTACAGTGAGTCATCACCGTAGGTTTTTGTGAGGTCATAGCCGTATACACTGGTGTATTTAACATTCATTTCAAAGGACAGTTTTTGTGAGTTGATTGTGAAATCAAATTTATGAGTTCCTGTTTCATTTGGAACATAAATCAATTCAAGTGAATTTGCATTGATTTTTTTGGTTATAAATTCGCCTTTTTTGTTTGATGAATATTTCACTGTGTCTAAAACATAATATGTGACGGAACCTGTAAATGAAACTTTAATTGTGGTTTTGACACCGCTGTAAGCATCTTTGTCTGCAACTATGGAAACTGTGAGAGGTTTGGAGTCTCCTTTGTCCTTGTTACTTCCAATCCTGTGGTATTCTTTTAGCTGATTTCCTATTTGTGCTCCATTGATTCCCCACCAGTTGTTAGATATGTCATCATAATAACCGGAGTTGAAAACAGAACGCCCTTGGTCGCCTGCTGAGTTTTCAATGAATGCATTGTTGGTTAATTTCAGATGTGCTTTTATAGAATCAGTATAGATGGCTCCTCCGCGTGATGCTGCTCCTCCATTTTTTTCGAAATAATTTCCGGATATTGTCACGGTGCAGTCCTTGTTGATATATATCGCACCTCCGTTACGGGTTCCTCCATTTTTAACCTGATTTGAAATGAACACTGAATTTTTAATTTCGCCTGCTGTTTCAGCATATATTGCTCCACCAAGGTTTTCAGCCCAATTATCTTTAAAAGTACAGTTATCTACATTAATTCCTCCGTTGGAACGTACTGCTCCTCCGTAACGTTTTTCTTTACCTCCTGTTGCGTAGTTTGATGTGAAAGTACAGTTAGTAAAGAAAAGATTGGTTGAACCGCTGTCTGAGTATACGGCTCCTCCGTCACCTGCATTTGCATGGTTGTTTTTAAATACGGATGAATAAAATCGTACATCACCGGATTTCTTGTTAATATAAATTGCACCACCAAAATCACTGTCTGCATGATTTCCCTCAAAAATCAAGTTGCTGCTGGTTTTTCCAATTGTATCGGTATAGACAGCACCTCCATGGTCTTTTGCAGAGTTGCTTGCGAATGTGTTTTTCCCGGAGAATTGGAGGTAATCAGTTTTAATGGCTCCTCCTTTTCCTTTTGCTGTGTTGAGCTCAAAAACAGAATTTCCAACATGTGCCCATTTGTTTGAATATATTGCTCCTCCGCCATTATCGGTTGCACTGTTCTTTTTGAATGTTGATTTTTCAATATAGAGGTGGCTGTCACTGGATACTTTGATAGCTCCGCCCTCTTTAGCTGTGTTATTAATGAATTGTGAATTTTCAATTATCAAATCTAAATACGCAAAAATTGCACCGCCCTTATTTGCAGAATTCCCATTAAATGTACAATTATTGATGAATGCATCTTTTTTTACATTAATTGCTCCACCATATGTTCCAGAAAGTGTAAAATCAACATGGTTAGAATTAAATACTGATTTTGAAATGTCAACTGTTTTTTCACTATTAATGGCTCCGCCATCAACTTTTGCATAATTCTTTTCAAAGACGGATTTTTCAACTTCAACATTTCCTTTGGAGTATATTGCACCTCCTAAAGTTCCTGCAGTATTTCCTGTGAATTTACAATCTTTGATAGTTAAAGTAGCTACGACATTATTGTATATTGCACCACCATGGTTGCTTGCTTTATTGTTTGTGAATGTACAGTTAATAATAGTAAATTTAGCAGAACCTGTAATGTATACAGCCCCACCATTGTGTGTATTTCCGTCTACAAATTTCATGTTCTTCAATGTGATGTCACCGCTTGATGACTTAATTTGACCTTTTATTGTATTTCCTGCTCCGTCAATAGTCAGTGACTTATTAATATTTATTGTGCTTGCAGGTGTATAACTGCTGTTTAATTTCACTGTTGAACCTGCAGATGCTGAACTGATAATCTTTTGAAGGTCTCCAGTGGAATCCATCAGTACTGCATCGTTGGCGACTTCTAAATTATCAATTGCAATGTTTTGCTGCATTATTTGAGTGTCATTAGTATTTTCAGCACAAACTGTTGAAATTGAACATAAAATAAATAATAACAAACAAATAACTGCCAATTTTCCTTTCATATTAATGACCTCATTTAATAGTTAATTTTACATTTTTACTTACACTTTTGTAGTATTTTGTAGTTTTAAAAGTAATTTTAGCTGTAAATTTACCTTTTTTGTTGAGTTTGGTAATTTTGAATATTGCTTTTCCTTTGGAATTGGTTTTTGAGGTGTAAGTTTTTCCTTTTACTTTTAAGTATACTTTGGCTTTTTTGAGAGCCTTGTTTTTGCTGTTTTTAAATGTAACAGCATATTTTTTGGTTTTGAGTGATTTTTTGAATGTTTTCTTTTTGGCAACAATTTTTGTCTTTTCCTTGTTGATAGTTACCTTTACGGATTTGGAATTTGGATTAAAATTGTCTGACAAGGTAATTTTTAAGGTTTTGGTACCTGCTTTGAGTGATTTTAATTTACTTGCAGGGATTGTTATGCTTGCAACACCTTTCTTGCTGGTAGTTGCAGTTTTGATAAATTTGTTGCTGATGTAAACTGACACTTTTTGACCTGCAATAACTTTCCCATTTTTATCTTTAATTGTAATGTAATATTTGCCTGCATAATTGATTATAAAGCTTTTTTTGGCCGCATTTATTGTAATCGGCTTTTGGAATACGTCCAAATCATAATGGAATGTGGTGGAGTTGTATTCACTGCCTTCATAAAACACTAGAACATCATAAAATCCGCTGTTCAAGCCGGAAACATTTACGGCTGCCTGATTACTTGTTAAGTTAGCCTTATATGTTCTGCCGTTTACATTAACATTAATCATTCCTTTTGTCATGTCTTTTGGCATTGTGACTTTGACTTTTAGTGTATCTCCGTAGGTGATGTTTGTCATGCTGATTGTCATGTTTATGGCCATAGTGATATGTGCATCGTCTGAATAAATGTTGTTGGATCCGTTGACTGCAGTATTGTTGTTGAAATAAACTTTATACAGATTTAAATCACCTGAAACGTAGATTGCTCCTCCTGTTTCATTTGCGAAGTTTTTAGTGAATGTTGTGTTTACAATTGAGCCGTCATTGGCTACAATTGCACCTCCGTTTGTTGCATTATTATTTGAAAATGTTGAATTTTCAATATCAGTTGCACTGTCAGAGTATAATGCGCCACCTGTTGTTGCATTGTTGTTGTCAAATGTTGAATTTATAATATTTGAATAGGAATCTGCCATTATGGCTCCTCCTAACTCAAAAGCGGTATTGTTGTTGAATTTGGAGTTCAATATGTATATTTCGTCGTTTACATCACTATAGATTGCTCCACCATTGCTGGCTAAGTTTTTTGTAAATATTGAATTTTTTATAGTATTGTTGTCGGATGCCAGATAAAGGGCGCCTGCATTTTCATCAGCACTGTTATATGTGAAATTGCATGTATCTATCAGATTTGGATAAGCCATTGAATAAACGGCTCCTCCGTTGATTGCGGTATTGTTTATAAAATCACATTTTGATAGGACGAAGTTCATTCCGTCGGAATATACTGCTCCACCGATGTCATCAACAGAGTTATTTCTAAATTTAGAATTATCTAATTTTGTGTCTCTTCCGGTAATGTATGCGGCACCGCCTATTTCGGCAGTGTTGTTGAAAAAGATACAATCTGTTATAGTGCCTTCTATACCGTACCAGTACAGTCCGCCTCCGTTTTCAGCAGTGTTGTTGATAAATGTACAGTTGATTAGAGAACCGTTAATTCCTGTCCAGTCAACGGCGCCGCCGTAGATTGCAGTGTTGTTGATAAATGTGCAGTTTCTCATCTCACCGTTGCTGCCTATCCATTCGATGAGATTGTATGAATATGTCATGTCCCAATTGCTGAAGACTATATTTTTCAAAACGACGTTATCTGCATGAATTCTAAGGAAAAAAGGTAAATCTGTTGAATTTCCATTAATAGAATGACCTTGTCCATCTAAAATTAGCTTTTCGGGTATTTCAATGCCTTCAGATTTTACATTGTCGTCGGCAATTATGTCGTTTTCTAGTTTAATTGTTGAATTGGGAGTTGCGTTTTGAATTTCACTGTTTAAATCATCAATTGTTTCAATTCTGTTTGAAACTTCCAATATTTTTTCATCAATCACACTGACATTGTCTGTGCTTATATTTTCGCTTGCTGATACTGCGGAAAGCGAAATGACAATGCACAGCAAAATCAACATGATTAGTGTATGTTTGAATTTCATCAAATTCTACCTCAAAAATTTTTATAATAATTAACTATATAATTTCTATTATAATAAGTATTTGTTCATTTATTTGATATTTTAATAATTTCTATTAAAGTGATGTATAAAATTATTTCATTGTATTTTTGAGAGTATTTTTTTAAAATGTTATAATTGTACAAAATCATTTTTTAGATTCTGTGATGATAATTAAAAATAGGCAGAAGAAAACTCTTAATTAGGGAGTATAATTGAGGTTGAAAGTTATATGGGCTTTAAAAAGAAAATCCCTATTAAGAGTTTAAAAAGTATTATTTCATACTTCAATTAATATTTTGCACATTCTACTATTTAAAGTTTAGGTATGCCTAAAAATTATAATCTAACTAAGACATTATTTTCTTTTGCAAACTCAATCAGTCTTGCATATGTCTGATTGCTTTCAAGGGTGTTGATGTTTCCTATAATGATTAGTTTACGTTTTGCACGTGTTATTGCTACATTTAATCTTCTTAAATCTCTTAAAAATCCAATATTTCCATCTTCATTGCTTCTGACTGTTGAAATAATTATGATTTCTTTTTCTCTTCCCTGAAAACCGTCAACGGTTTTAACTTCAACAGGGGTTTTATCCTGTATAATCTTTACTTGGTCTGCATATGGGCTGATTATTCCAATGTCTTCTTCTGTTAGTCCGATTTTCAGATAATCATTGGCAAGTTTTATTGCAATTTCTGCTTCAATTTCATTCATGATGGATTTTGAATCCTTAAGGTGTCTTTCGCCATCACTGTCAATATTTGATGTATCAACAAAAAGCATAGGATCTTCTTTTTCAGTCGTTGTTAGGATATCATTAATGGTAATGTCATCAACCGAAGAATCACTTTCAAGACCATTATCGTAAAATTCTGCATTTGGAAACTTCATCAGAAGGGAGTTCATTCTATATTGAATATTCAGAAGTTGTGATTTGAACGGATAGATTTTTATTAATTCTTCAAACAATGTCTTTTCAAGACCATGAGCCTTATCGCTGATTATTGTTGGAGGAAGCTGTTTGTGGTCTCCTGCAAGAATAAATCTATGGGCTTTTGCAATTGGAATCAGAACACTTGGAATTGTGGCCTGTGATGCTTCATCGATAATTGCAACATCAAATTTTGTTCGGGCTATTGATTCCAATGCAGCTGATGAGTTTGTTGATAAAATGACATCGCTTGTTTCGATAATGTCTTTAATCATTTTATTTTCAATTCGTTTAATTTCATCATGCAATTCATCAATTTGCTGGTTGTATTCTATCCATTGAGCCATTGATTTCATTTTTTCAGCACTGATTCCACGTCCGCCTTTTCCTTTTGAAGCGTTATAGAGTATATCGTAATCTCCATATCCTCGGCGATACTGAGGTGTCGGTTTAGTATAAACTTTTCTTTTTTCAATCAGTTTTTCAATTTTTTTGTGAATCTTGCCTATTTTTTTATTTAACTTATGATTTTCAACTTTATAAGCTAGAGTTTTTGAAATGTTGTGTTTTGAAACTCTTTGGGGATGTCCTAGTCTTGTCAGATTTAATTTTTTGTTTTCCATTAGTCGTTCAAGGATGTTGTCAACGGCGGCATTACTTTCTGCTGTAGCCAAGACCTTATGATTCTGACGGGTTTCCTGTGAAATAAGTTCGACTAAGGTTCTGGTCTTTCCGGTTCCAAAAGGGCCGTGGATTAAATAAAAGTTTTCACATGAAAGGGCATTTTCAATAGCTCTTTTTTGAAATTCATTTAAATTTTGGTCAATATGGTTGATATAAGGGGTTGAATGATTCTTTTTCGGATTTCTCTCAGTCAGCATATATTCCAATGCATTTTTTCCTTTCAAACTCAAATGCTTGAGATTATCCTCCATTCTCCTGAATGTCACATCATTGGCATATAAATCAAGTCTTACCTTCTTTTTTAAGACCCATCTGGGAATCCTTTTGTCAAAGGCCACTTTAATAAATCTTGCACCCTTTTCTGTTACAGTTCCTGTAAAATCGCTGCTTAAAGGATTTGCAGTACTGACAAGTACCATATCTCCGACAGATATCTCTGTATCTATAATTTCTGACCTGCCGAATTGAACTATTTTAAGGCCTAATTCTTCACCAATATATTTTCCTTTAACTTTATTGATGGCACGGCCTAATTCCTCTCTTTTTTGACCGGACATATGTGCTATTTCAAAACGCATCAGCTCAATTTCGGCATCCCTTTCATAATTGACTAATTTTATTAAATTTTTGATATATTTTTTCAATTTAATCCCTAGTTTTAAATAAGAGCGTCAATGTATAATTAATTATGTATTTTGAAAAAATTGATGAATTTGAAAATCTTGAAATGACATATATTTCTGATTTTTCCGGAGGTTACATTTCAAGAAACAGTGAACTCTTTAAACATATAGAGTTGAACAAATTAAATCAATTTATTTTAGAAAAATCTGTTTATGGAACTCCAATTTTTAAAATTGGTGGCGGGGGAAATAAACTGCTGATTTTATCCGGAATTCATGGTAATGAATTGCCGGCACAAATTGCAAATTTGAAACTAATCAATGAATTGGTTAATGAAAATTTATCCAATACATTATTTTTCATTCCCTTTGCAGCTCCAAAATCAACAATGAATAATGAACGAACATTCAATTCAATGGATTTGAACAGATCTGCACATATTGAAAATTCTGTAAGTAATCTTATAGTTAAGGCCGCTGAATCTCTTAAGGTTAAGTTTGTTGGAGATTTTCACTCAACGGCCCTTAATTCAAATCCGGGATTTGAAGCAATATTTTCATCTAAATCTCCAAGCCCTGAAAGTTTTTTGGTTGCAAATTATATTTCAAAAGATGTCGGATCTGAGATTATTGCCTTTGACTTTGCAGGTTCATCCTATAAAGGTGCAGTTGAAGATGTCTTTAATTTAAGGGGAACTCCTGCCGTTACATGTGAAGTGCTGTGTCCTTTCGGTAATGTTGGTAGAGGAACTGTTGAAAAGTCATTTGCTCAAATGAAAAGCTTTTTATCATATTTCGGGGTTTGATTACTTATCAAGCGCTCTCGGATTAATTATTTTTAATATTATATCATATACTTTTAAGTAAGGTGATTTCATGTCAACTTACAAAGGACATTCAATATTTGCATTAATTCTTTCATTGATGTTTTTTCATAGTCCTCTGTTAATTGCTTTAACTCTGATAGGTGCAAATATTCCTGACTTTGATCATAAATTTAAAAAAGATAATGTCTACAAGTTGATAATTTTGGGATTAATAGTGTTTATTTCACTTTATATCCTTAAATTACCTTATTTCATTGGGTTAATAATTGTATTTCTTGGAGTTACATTCTATTTTTCAGAACATAGGAGTTTTACACATTCCATTTTCGGAGTTTTAACATTAACGTCAGCAGTTTCATTAATATTAATCTGGTCATTTCAGTTAATCCTTGCGGTAACTAACATTAACGATTACTATCTGATAATGGCAATTTTAATTGCTCTTTTAAGCTTTTCATTCTTAAACAGGAAAGTGTTAATGTTATTCCTGCCGGTATTTTTTATCAGTTTGTTTATATTCAATAAAGGAAGTGTAAACTATGTTGAAATTGTCTTAAGTCTGTTTTTAGGAGTATTTTCACACATTGTTCTTGATTCATTCACGCCGTCTGGAATTAAAATATTTGCTCCTCTTTCATCAAAAAAAGTTTACAGAAATTTTGGAATCATATCTGTATTTGTTTTAATTGTTTTGGCTATTATATATCAGGCTCCTGTATTTTTTAATCTTTTTGAGCAATATGTGTCCAATTCAATTTCAATCATTGGCATTTAATAATGAGTAATTCATATATTAATAATCATGGTTGAAATTTCAGTTATACTCCCTGTTTATAATAGTGAAAACTACATAAAAGAGTGTTTGGACAGTCTTTTAAGTCAAACATTTAAGGATATCGAAATATTGTGCATTGATGACGGCTCTACTGACGGGTCTTTAAATATCCTAAAAGACATTGAAAAAACAGACAGCCGTATAACTGTAATCACACAGGAAAATATGGGAGTTGCAAAAACTCGAAATAATGGGCTGAATCTTGTTAAGGGCAATTATGTCTATTTTATGGATTCTGATGATTGTCTTGATAAAAATGCATTTAAAAAATTGCATGACAATATAACCTCGAACCGTTCTGATTTTTGTATCATGAAAGTAATTTTTGTAAATGGTTCTGAAGAATATAAATTTCCTGCATTTGACATAGATAAGGAATTTGATAAGGTTAACTTCAATGACTTCACATTTACATACAGGGATGTCAAAAGTCATGTTTTAAATGACCTGTTTGCACCATGGCTTAAATTATACAGTGCTGAATTTTTAAAAAGCAATGATGATTTTACTTTTCCAGAGATTAAATCATATTCGGATGCACCGTTTCATGTAAAAACAATGCTGAATGCTTCCAAGATATCATTTGTTCCGGAATATCTGTATTATTATCGTGAAAATGATGGTTCTCTTGTTCATTCATCATCAAATACCATTAACTTTTTCAGGCTTTCCGATATTATTGAAGATTATCTTGTCAAAAATGACTTCATCGATGAGTTCACGGATGAATTTGCAGCATTTAAAATTGTTAAATTAGTCTATTATATGGGATTTACAGACTCGGAGGAGTATTATACAAAAGCCAAAGAGGAATTGTCAAATGTTAATGCAAATTTTTCATTGATTGGAGATAATGACATTGATAAAATGAATATTATTCTTGATTCTGACAATCTAAAGGAATGTAAGTTGGCTTTGGAGTTGTATGATTGTAAAAAACGTGTAAAATCAATGCAGGAGTCTAAAAGTTGGAGAGTCACTAAACCATTGAGGAGATTTACATCCTCTTTGAGATGATTGGAAGATTATACAAAGATTGTTGTAAATATTGGTATTATTTCTTTATTTTTAATTTTAAGTTTTAATTTTATTTGTTTTTATTATTATTACAATTGTTATTGTTTAATTTAATTTTTTAATAAATTTTTTATTAAGATTTTTCAATTTTATATGATTTTTATAAAAATGCATACATTTATAATAAATAATCATGATAAATAATAATATTATTATTTAGTCAGTATTATGGCTATTATTAATATTAATGAAATGGAGCTTGTTTAATGTTTTTGACTAGAATTGGCTATGGAATTGTTTATTTTGTAGTTCTTATTTATGAAATAATTAAATCAACAATTAGTGTTTGTTTTAATTCAATTATGGGGAGAAATATTGATCCTATAGTTGTTGACATTGAAACAGTTTTGGAGAGACCTGTTTCTCAAACAATTTTAGCAAATAGTATTTCTTTAACTCCTGGTACTTTGTCTGTTGATTTGGACAGTGAGAATAACATTATTAAAGTAGCTGCTATTTCTCCAAGAAAAAAAGAAGATATTATTCCTTTTGAACCCTATATTAAAAAAATGTTGGAGTAATACCTTATAAAAATGTCGAGTGAGAAGTATGGATATATTGTTTATTTCAAAATATTTGCTGGTTATTGCATTAATTATATTAATGTTGGCTGCTTTAAGGGCAAGTGCATATAAATCCACTTCAATGGGGCTTTTAGGAAGTTCTGTAGTAGTTAATGCTTTTGCAGTAGCTTTGCTCATTGTTGGTGATTTATATCATCTTGAATTCTTTAGAGATATATCATTAGCTTTAATATTCTTTGGTTTTGTAGGCACTGTTGCATTCAGTATTGTTTTGGGAGGTGATGATGGATGATAGTTTACATTCAATCTGCACTTCTTATTATATCTGCAATTCTAATAATCATATCTGCAATTGGTGTTTTAACTTTACCAAAAAACACTAAAAATGTAGTTTATGCAAGAATACACATTTTCGGTGTTTTTGATATCGCTTGTATTATTGCTATGATTGCATTAGGCCAATTTTTACTTGCTGGTGTATACTTTATTCTCGCACCGTTTGTAGCTCATGCAGTAGCTAATGCTTATTGGAAAAAAGAAGATAGAGAAAATAACATGGATTTAGTAACTGTCGAAGAAGTTGTTGAAGATGACAATCCTTTCATACATCCTAAAGAAAAAATGCAAGCTTTAGAAAGCAAAGATTCAGAAAAACTCAAGGCTGATGAAAGGTTCTCAGTTACTATGTTGGAAATTGATGAGGGGGAGTAAGATGTTAGACTTTGTATTAATGATTATAATTATTGTAAGCGCAATTCTTGCTCTTATTCAAAAAGACTTGTTAAAGGCTGCAATATTAACAGGATTTTCAGGAGGAGCGTTGGCTGTACTGTTCCAAATTTTACTTGCTCCGGATGTTGCATTAACACAGGCAATTGTAGGTGCAGCTATTATTCCTGTATTCATTGCTTTAGCTGTTAAAAAAACTCAAAGGGAGGATAGCTAATGGCACAAACACAACTTGCGATATTATTGAC
This sequence comes from uncultured Methanobrevibacter sp., assembly GCF_902764455.1. Classification (NCBI taxonomy): domain Archaea; kingdom Methanobacteriati; phylum Methanobacteriota; class Methanobacteria; order Methanobacteriales; family Methanobacteriaceae; genus Methanobrevibacter; species uncultured Methanobrevibacter sp. The sequence goes on along the minus strand of NZ_CACWVY010000015.1, from coordinate 35,487 downwards.
ATCTGCTGCATTGGTTATTATTGGACTTTATTCAGCAATTTTCATTGATAATATCATAAAGAAAATAATCGGTATTAGTTTTATTGAAGAAGGTGCTAATCTATTCATTGTTGCTATTGGTTATAAACCTGGTGGTGTTGTACCTATTTTGATGCCTGGAATGGATACATCCTGGTTTGCATCAAATGCTGCATATCCATTGCCTTTTGGGTTAGTTCTTACCAGTATTGTAATTGGTGCAAGTACTTTGGCCGTTATGCTTGCATTGGTAATGGTTTTATACAGAAGATATGGTACTTTAAGTACTCGTGTAATGTTGGCGGACACATCAAAACAGGAGGAATACGATGAATGAATTAATTCCACTTATGGTTATAATACCTTTGATGGCTGCATTACTTATCAGTGCTTTTTCAAGATTTAATACAGTAACCAAGATTTTTGCATTTGTTGTTGCAATATGTCTTCCGATAATACCTTTGGCTTCTAATTATGGCCTTCACTTCTTTGGAGGTTATGCGCCGATTGCAGATAATGTGACAGGTTTAATCTTCCATCCGGCGATTACCTATTCATTTACATTCTTGCAACAAATATTTATAGGAATGATTGGTCTTTTAACATTCTTGGTAGTATTCATTTATTTAACCAAATATAAAGAAGTTTCAGGACCTTATCTGTTCTTATTGTTCTTAGGTACTGCTGCTGTAACTGCAATGTTACTCACTGATGATATCTTCCACATGTTTGTGTTCTTTGAAATATTGGCTCTTGCGCAGGTGGGTATTGTAGCAGCATCATCAATAGATTACAGTTATGAAATGGCTCTAAAATACATGATTTTAGGATCAATTGGCTCACCGATAATGCTTTTAGGAATTGGATTCCTTCTGGCAATGACAGGTAGTGTAAATATTACTGATATAGCAGCGGCTGTTCACAATGGTTTGGTTAGCTCAACATCTCCAGTATTTTTATTATCACTCGCTTTAATATTCTTTGGTTGGTTATACGCATCAGGTTTACCACCATTCCATACAATAAAATCTGGAATTTATTCAAAAGCAGAACCTCACGGAGCAGCATTGCTTCAATCATTTACTGTAGTTTCAATGATTTCTATAGTATTGATAATGTTTAGAATCTATTCAACACTGCCTATATTTGAAGTTCTCATAGTTTTCTTCTCTGTCTTAGCTATGATATTGGGTGTCTCTCTCGCATTAACCCAAACTGACTTCAGAAGAATGATTGGATTTTTGGCTGTCGGTGAACTTGGTTTCATAGGATTAGGTATTGGTCTTGGAACACAATTTGCAATTACTGCAGGTTTGTTCCAGGCATTGAACGAAATAATTATTACTGCATTATTATTCATAGGATTTGGTGCAATTGTCAATGCAACAAATGAATCAGATACCCGTAAACTTGGAGGGCTTCTTGCTCAACATCCAAAGGTAAGTTTAATTCTTTTAATCGGTGGTATGGCAATGGCCGGTGTTCCTCCATTAAACGGATTCCAGTCCAAATTAATGCTTGTTCAAGCATCTTTAAGTTGCGGATATCCGGAACTGTCAATTTTGGCTATTATGGTAAGTATAGCAACATTTGTTGTATTTGTAAAAACATATTATGCCATGTTTTTAAAACCAAAACCTAGAGATTTGGAATTGGAAGGAAAAGATGTTCCAAAATCAATGGTTTTGGTCATGATAATCCTATTGGCAATTATTATATTATTAGGTATATTCCCTGATGTGGTAACAAATGGAATTTCTAACTTTGTAGGAGGAATATTATGAAACTTTATGATCAAATATTCAATGTTGTAAAACAGTTTAAAAAATTGTTTTCACCAGGTCCTGTAACTAATGCGGACGTTTCTGGAAGTATTACAGCAGAAATATTCCTGATTGTTTCATTGGTCTTATCTACACTATTGTTAAGACATATCAATGTTCTTTTAGCCGGTTTTGTTGCATTAATATTGGCTATTGTGTTGATTTCCAATATTCCGCTTATTCCTAAATTTAAAATTGAACAAGAGGATTCTTTAGAGAAAATGATATTTTACGCGGTGGTAACACTTGCTATCATTGTTGCATTCTTATACTGGGGTGGTAATTTTGTCTAAACGTACAATCCGTAATTTATTGGCTGCAGTTTTAACAGCAATATTCTCTGTTACTCTGCTTGATGCGATGTTCCATTTAAGCAGCATGATTCAGCCTGGTGTAAGTTATATCTATAATGCTTTGGGAACTCAAATAGCACCGAACATGGTGACCGTAGTTATTTTTGATTTCAGAGCTTACGATACATTAGGTGAATCAATCATATTATTAACTGCCGGACTGGTAGTATTGCTTATATTCGGTAGAGGATTACTGGGGGACAAACAATGAGTCAGGGCAGCATGATTTTAAAACTTATATCTTTACCTATTTCAATTATCTTAATTTGTTTAGGTATAATGACTATCCTTGGAGGTCACATCACTCCTGGTGGAGGTTTCCAAGGTGGTGCAATGATTGCCAGTGGAATTATATTATCTGTCCTTGTTTATGGTCTGGGTAACTCTCCATTGGAATTATCTCATACTTATATTGAAGTATTGGAATCTGTAGGTGCATTAGGATTTGTCGTTTTCGGATTGATAGGTTTATTCGTTGGAGGATTTTTCCTATACAATGTGGGAACAGATTTATTTAATGTTGTCCCTGCAGCTATTCAGAATGTTCTGCATTATCCTGATGTCACCAATGCAGGCATAATTCCATATCTCAATATATTTGTAGGTTTGAAAGTATTTGTAGGTTTATCCTCAATTGTAATTGCATTTGCAGGATTTAAGAAATTTGTTGGGGAGGGTGAATAATGTTATCATTAGGGCCGATAATATTTGGTTTAATATTGGGCATAATTATTGGGTCTCAAATTAAACTCGCCAATACTGATGTAAAATTCACTCTCGGAGCATTTGTAGTAATTTTGATTGCAGGAATTATTGTAGCATGGCAATCAGGCAATTATCCGTTTTACACAGATTTACCTATTTCCACAGCATTTTTATCTGCAATGATTGGAATTTTTGTAGGCAAACTACTATTTGCAAGGAGTAAATAAGGGGTTTTTATAATGTTTTTAACAACTAATACCTGTGAAGAAAAAGAAGAGTGTATTAAATCATGTCCTACAAAATCTATTAGATTAATTAATGGCCAACCGTTCAGTTGTCTTACATGCGGGATCTGTTCTAAAAACTGTCCTAATGGTGCTATATTCCAAAATAGTTATGGAGGATATGTTGTAGACAGGGCTAAATGTAACGGTTGTGGAATGTGCATGTACAACTGTCCGACAAACAATATCACTATTGAAGACGGTATTGTTTATGGAATCTGCTCACGTTGCGGAGCCTGTGCAGAAGCCTTCCCTGAAAGCCGTGTAGATGGTTTTGAGCTTGAAAAAGATAAGCAAATCACATTAATCAAATCAATGAACATACTGAATCCGCCACTGAATGATGTTCCTCACAAATCAGAAAACTTGATAGAGGAAGTTTCAAGATGTTACTTCGGAACTGATACTGATAAATGTATATTATGTGGCAGATGTGAAGAATATTGTCCGATGGAAGCTATCCATGTAAAGATTGACCGTGATGAAGGAATCTGTCGTGAATGCAGATTGTGCAGTGATGTTTGTCCAAATGGATCAATGAATAAACATCAAATGGTAAACAAATCATCATGTACACTTTGTCTTAATTGTATGAAAGCATGTCCTCATGATGCAATTTCTGTAGACGACTTTGAAATAATCGTCAATAAGATTAATCAAAAAGCGACTGGTAAAATCATATCCTGTCTTAATTGTGGTTTATGCGCTGATTTATGTGAAAACGAATCACTTAGAAAAGTTGACGGCCACTTAAGATATGACCCAACATCAGACACTGAAAATGTTTCTCATGATATTGCAGTTGCCTCATGTCCGGTTCATACATTGACTGAAGACAGTGAAATGTTTATTTATGATGAATTTGAGGACACAGAGCTACCGGCATTGTCCGGATTTTGTGTATCATGTGGAAAATGTGTTCAGGTTTGTGATGAAGCTCAAGCTCGTCAGTACATGACTCATACCTGGGATGGAAAAGTTTCAGATGATTGTATCTCATGTGGAATATGTGTGGAAGTATGTCAGGAAGAGGCAATTACATTGTATAGGGGCACAATATCTGTAAAATTGGATAAATGTATTTTATGTGAAAATTGTGCGGTTCACTGTCCGGTTGATGCGATTCCAAAATCTACAATGTATAAAAACGAAATTGTTGATGGATTCAACTTCATCGAACAGAAATTATGTATGCATTGCGGAGTATGTCATGGAATCTGTTCATATGATGCAATTGATAAAATTGATGGTAATTATGTAGTTAATGAAGAGAAATGTACATATTGTGGAGCATGTAAGAATGCGTGTCCTGCAAAAGCATTTTTATTCGAAAGAAATTTTAAAGATTCAATAGAGGGTATTTAAATGAGTATACTAAGAATAGCTTTGGAAGGAGCATTTACTAACTTTAAAAGAATCTTTTTTGCAGCTGATAGAGTTACAGACATGGAACTTAGAAAGCAGATTTCAACCCTTTCAGTAGAAGTTGATGACCGTGTTGACGAGAAGGCTTGTATTGGATGTGCAGGATGTGCGAATGTCTGTCCTACAGGTGCAGTTGAGATGAAAAAATTGGCAAGTCCTGTAAAAATAACTGACGGATGGACTAAAACCGAAGTACCTGAAATTAATCTTGAAAAATGTGTGGTTTGTTATTATTGTCATGATTTCTGCCCGGTATATTCACTTTATGGTGAAAAAGGAACAATTCACCCAAGTTGTGTAGGAGATCAGGAAGTTGATATTGCAGATACTATGAATAAACCGTTTAAGATATCTGAAGACAAGCTTAAATTTATTGCACAATATTTATCTGATAATACGGTATTGAAGAATAGGGAGGAAGGTGATTAGATGGGTCTTAAATCATTTTCAAGAGCAAGAGCAATACATGTCATGTTGGTTTATACAGGCGGATGTAATGGATGCGATATTGAAATTGTAAACTCAATATTATCACCAAGATTCGATGCTGAACAATATAATGTGTTTTTAACATGGAATCCTCGTGAAGCTGATGTACTGGTTGTCACAGGGCCGGTTACTCATTTGAATAGAAAACCGTTGGAAAAAATTTATGAAGCTATCCCTAATCCGAAATTGGTGGTAGCTGCAGGAAGTTGTGCTTTAATGGGCGGAGTATACAAAAACTGTTATGGTGATATTCCGTCAGAAGAAATTGAAGGACCAGTCGAAAATATTATACCGGTAGCTGCAAAAGTTCCTGGCTGTGCTGTAAGGCCGCAGGATGTTTTAGCTGGAGTTGTATCATTGTTACCTACATTATTGGATGCGGATTAAAGAGGGGATTAAATGGATGAAAAAGTACCAAGAAGTAATATTATAGAAACTGAAATTCCAATGGGTACAGTTCACCCTGCTGCATTGGAACCATATAGAGTAAGATTTTTCGTTGAAGATGAAATAGTTCAGGAAGCAGAAATCACTATTGGTGTAAATCACAGGGGAATTGAAAGAATTATGGAAGGTCTTCCGGTTGAAAAAGCTAATTCCCTTACTGAAAAAATTTGTGGAATTTGTTCTAATTCACATATATGGAATTCCTGCAGAACTGCTGAAATTGGTTTAGGTATCGAAATTCCAGAGAGAGCTACTTACATTCGTGTCATAATGGGTGAACTTGAACGTTTACATTCACACTTCTTATATTTAGCGCATGGTTGTGAAGTATTGTCTCACGAAACATTCTCCATGAGGGTATTCTATTTAAGGGAAATTGTAATGGAACTGCTTGCAATGATTGGAGGTAACAGAGTTCAATACGGTTGTTCCGTTTTAGGAGGAGTCAGGCCAAGATGTGACTTGGATGAAGCAAAACTGTTAAGACTTAAAAATGATATGGATGCAATAGAAGAAGGGCTCACTGGTTTTGTGGAAAGGTTCACTGCAGACTCAATTGTCATGTCAAGGATTGCAGGAATTGGTGTATTGCCTCAAAAACAGGCTATTGAACTGGCTGTAACCGGACCTACCTTAAGGGCAACAGGCGTTGCAAGAGATTTAAGAACAACCATGTTTGAATATGATAACTTTGATTTTAATGTTATCACACAGCCTGACGGTGATGTTAAATCAAACTTAATCATGAGAGCTTTGGAATCATTCGAATCAATTAAGCTTATCCGTCAAGCAATTGCCAATATTCCTGAAGGTAAAGTAGTCAACAGGGATTGGGAAATGTTTGACACTGATATTATTGAAAGTTATATTGAAGTTCCACGAGGAACTCTATATCACTCATATTATTTGGAAAGTGGAAGAGTAAGGCACTGTGTAATAAGAACTCCATCAATGGCAAATATTGGAGCTATGCAATATGCCTGTATCGGAGATCAAATTACTGATGCCCAATTATGTATTGTACAGTGTGATCCATGTTTTACATGTACAGACCGTGCAATTGAGATAATCAGGAGGTAAAAAAATGTTTGAAAATACTATTGTTCAATCAGTTATTGCAGTTGCTGCAACTGTACTTGTCTGTTTTATAATTTCAACATTTCTTCCGGGAATCGAACGTAAATATATTCATGCAAGAATTCAGCAAAGAATCGGACCGGTTGTAATTGCTCCTGGAATAATGGCTCCAATAAAATTCATGTTTAAGGAAAATGTTAAAGTTTCATCTCCTGTTTCAGGATTATATAAGATATTGCCTATAGTATGTTTTATAGTTGTGCTGTGTATTCTAATTGCACTCACTCCTCAGGCTTACAAAATTCCGGCACTTGCAAGTCTTGTAGCTATTGTCGGATTTTTAAAGGTTGAAGAAATATGCTATGTGCTTATGGGGGCTTTATCCAAATCCGTAATGTCTGTCAATATGCCTTTTCCAGATCAGATTAAAGGTGCAGTTCACAATAACGCAAACAGGTCTTTCATTGAAGATATAAGTGCAAGAAGATCTTTAAGGATGATTACTTACGGGTCTTTCCCACTGTATTTAGCTTTATTTGCTCCTGTCACTGCTGCCAGAAGCATATTCTTGCCCGACATTGTAGCATATCAGCATGCTCACGGACCATTCCTGTTTACTGTAGCTGGTGGAATTGCGGCAATCGTGTTTTTCATTGGTTATATGATTATTTTAAATGAATATCCATTTTCAATAATTAAAGCTAAATGTGATGTTATTGAAGGACCATATATGGAATATGCTGCCAAATACAGAGCTGTTGTCTATCTGACAAGAGGATTTTTCATGTTTGTGCTTGGTGCGGTATTTTCAGTATTGTTTATCGGAATACCTCCAAATGTATTTTCATGGGGAATTTTGGTAAATATTGCTGTAGCTTTAATATTTGTATTTATGATGGGAATATTTTCAGCATTCAGTCCGGTATTTACAAACAGACAATTGCTGCCAACTATAATTGGTACAACATTACTCGGAATCCTATCTGTAGTACTTGGATTATTATGAGGTGATTATTTTGAAATTTGTTATGAGACCATATCATATGGTAAGTCTTGCAGGATACATTGTAGAATGGGATTTTCCTTACAGAAATCTCATTATTGTAAATAAAACCTCCGAGCCTATTAAAATAGAAATACCAGTTTTTCATGAAGAATGGATTGAAGAACACAGAGAGTTGGGTCTTGATGTAATTCCGGTATCTAAAAACGATAATTTCTTAAGCATGTGGAAAAGAGCTCATGCAGAACTTGATAAAGTAAGGCCAAAAGATGAATGATTATACATTAACTATTAAAACTTGTGAGAAAAAAGGTGTATTGGACGTTATTACTGAGGTTATCACTAGTCATGGTGCCAATATCAGTTATGTTCATCTTTTTGTTGAAAAAAATGATGTAGGTTCCATTAATTTGGAACTTGAGCATGTAACTGACATTGATGAATTGGTATCGGATTTGAAGAATATATCTGAAGTTAAATCTGTCGAATTGCATGGTTCTCAATTGGATATTTATGGAAAACGTATAATTATTGTTGGTGGCGGAGCGCAGGTGTCTCAAGTCGCTAAAGGTGCTATTACTGAAGCAGACAGGCATAACATACGCGGTGAGCGTATAAGTATTGATACAATTCCTCTGGTTGGTGAGAAAAATATTGCAGATGCTGTTGAAGCTATTTCAAGACTGCCTCGTGTAAGTGCATTGGTATTGGCAGGTTCACTTATGGGTGGAGATATTACTAAAGCCGTTAAAAAAGTTAAAAAAGAAAGTAATTTAATTGTAATATCTCTTAATATGCCTGGAAGTGTTACCAGATATGCTGATTTGATTATAACTGATCCTATTCAGGCCGGTGTTCTGGCGGTAATGGCTATTGCAGATACTGCCGTTTTTGATATTAAAAGACTTGGAGATAATATAAAATTTTAAAATTCATGTTTATGGACATATAGGGGAGTTAGTTTCTAACTCCTTAAAGGTAAATAAGGATTAATTATCCTTATTTGCTTTACTTTTTTTCATTACTTTTTTGATTTAAGCTATTCACTCCTTGATGCAGATGTCTATATATTCACAGGTATCACATTTTCGGGGATTTCTTTTAACAGTGGGGAGTTTTTTATTGTCAGTAATTTCTTTAACTTCTCTCATCACATCAAATAGTCCTTTTCTAAGATTAACGTCCATCACAACAGGGCGTCTTTCTCCGATTTTGTCATAATCGACAAAACCTACATAGACGTCGGTTTCAAACTCTTCTTCTATAAGTATTGCGCAGGCAACAAGTTCGATTGCATCCTGATCCCAGACGCCTTTCAGGGGAGGATTTGAGTTTTTGATGATAACTGGATAATATTTGCCGTCGCTTATTTCTATCTTGTCGCACATTCCTATTAATTCAAGTTGGGGGTCTTTTAGAAGATATGAATACATGCAGTTTGGAAAAAACATGTCGATTATTGCAAATGCGTGTTTGTTGAAAATTATCATGGACTGCTTTATTTTTAGAGCTGTAATTTTAATGTTGAAATAGGTGTCGTCAATAATTTGGTTGATTTTCGATGATTCAAGCCCTAAATCCATTGACATAATTGCATCAGCGGTGCTTTTGATGTATGAATCAATATTTTCAGATAAAATCTGTTCAATTTCAGATATATTCATTTCTTTTCTTATTTTTCTCATATTTTTCTGAATCAAGTCTTGAATGTCGATTTTAAGCTTTTTAATTTCGATTGCAAGTTGGTAATCTTCATTTTCCTGAATATCTACATGCTTTTGAATGTAGAGTTTCATCGGACAGTACATGTGTGTTTTTATTGAAGAAATATTCATCATGTTTTAACCTCTTAAATTACGTAATATTAGTTAGATTCTAATGATATATAAAATAAGAAGTTATAAATGCCTTAAATTATCTTAAATAAAATAAAAAAAGTTAATAGCTATAAATATAGCTATTTTAAGTCAATTTTATACGTTGTAGTAATCTTTATTTCGTGCAGGCAAGAATGCAACAATACATGGGATTACTATCACTACTATAGTTAATATTAACATCACGATTGAACTTAGGTCATTTGGTTCAGAAATTGTTGAAATTACTCCTTGTATCCAAAGGCCCAGTATACAAATCGGTAAAATGTATTTGATGACTATTTTCCAAGTTTTTCCAACTTTAATTGTTGAATGGTTATTTAAGGTTTCAATTAAATCATCAAATTTGTAAATCCAACCGAAGACTATACACTCAAGAAGCACTGCAAATAATAATGCGAAGTTATTTAAAAATGCATCGAAAATTCCTAAAAGTGTACTTCCAATACCTGTTGTAAAGAGGATTGAAATACAAAATCCAACAATGCAAACTACTGTTGCAGTCTTTTTACGTTCGATAAGGAATTTTTCAGAAATTGAATAACATACTCCCTCAAGAAGTGCAATAACGGATGTGATTCCTGCAAATAAGATGCATAAAAAGAACAATGGTCCAATTACATATGCTGCAGGTCCCATTGTATTGAACACCTGTGGGAATACTACAAATGCAAGTCCTGTTCCTGATGTTACAAGTTCATTAAATGGAATCCCGCTTGTCACTGTCATGAATCCTAAAATGGAAAAAATTCCAATTGAGTTAAACACTTCAAAACCGGAGTTTGAAAATGCCACAATTATTGCGTTATCTACTAATTTTGAACCCTCTGGCAGATAACTTGCATAGGTCATTGCAATTGCCATTCCTAAACTTAGGGAAAATACAATTTGTCCAAATGCTGCTAACCACACTTCAAAATTGCCCAATGCCGACCAATCGGGTGTGAAAATTTGTGTATATCCTGCTGATGCACCTGGCAATGTTAATGAGAATGCAACAATAATTACAACAATTCCGCAAAGTATAGGTAATAAAATTTTACTTACATTACCGATTCCCTCATTTAAATCCCTTTTGATAATAAACCATGCTATAAACCAAATAGCAAATACTGAAGCGAGAACAACAGGTACAATTGTAAACAATCCAGACACTGATTCTGTAGATTGTAATACTGTATTAGTAAAATATAAATCGGGATTTGATCCCCATGCTTTTGTAAAACTCAGGAATATATAAATTAGGTCCCATCCAACAACACAAACATAATATGTCGTAATTAAAAATACAACAATCAGTATAAACCATGCTACCGGTTCTAATTTTTCATTAATTGAATATAATATTCTTGCAATTGACCTTTTGAACTTGAATCCGACTGCATATTCCACTAAAACAAATGAAATTCCTAAAAGAAATAGTGAAATGATGTAGGGAATCATAAATGAGCCTCCACCGTTAGAATATAAAACATTTGGGAAACGCCAAATGTTTCCAAGACCGACAGCAGAACTAATCATTGCCATCATAAATGCAAGATTACTATTCCATTCAGATTTTTTCTGTTCTGTCATATAATCACATTAAATTTAATACTATTATTTTAGGTGTTTAAAGTTTATATATTATTGTATTAAATTTAATTATCTCGTGTTATTTTTTATTAAAACAATTTGAATGGAGTTTGTATTTGTTATTTTTTTAAATAAATAATATTCATTGTAAAAATAGTGAAAAGTTAATAATTGGAGTCATAAATTTTTAGTGTTTGTTTAAAAAAATTTGACTATAATTTTTTGTTAACTTAATTATCGCTGAGGCCTTTTTGCTTGGAAAACACTGGTCAATTACGACTCTAAAATAATTATATTTATATATTTCCTTCAATAATATAATTAAACAAGAGTGTTATCTCTTAGGAGAAAACCTCAAAAAAATTAATTGTATGGTTTTAATGTCTAATGGGATGTATTGTGGGGTAAAACTCACAATATAGACATTAATTGATTTTATTTTTGAAAATTCTATTTTTTGTTTTCTTTTGAATTGTTATTCTGTAGTGGGTGTTTACATTAACATCAATCTTTTTTCAAATCCGCTTTGGGTTTTTGGTTTAAAGAATTATAAACCTTGAAATATTATCTAAGCTGGGCTTTCCTTAAGCTTTAGATACTCATCAATTGCTTCACGGGTAGTTCCGACAACAATGCGGTAATGTGAAAACTCACCATTTACAATGACTTTTTCCACTTTGCCTTTTGCAACCACATGCTCTCCGTCAACAACCTCTCCTGCATAGGTGTGTGTAAATGAAACAACTTCAGTCAATGGGAAATCAACGCCGTCAAGAACTTCTACATTTTCAATTGTGTATAATGATGGATTGTCGAATGCTCCAAGTGCACTTACGATATCACATTCGATTTTTGCAATTCCCTGAGGCTCATAAACTGTATCTCCCCAGCTTCCTTCAATTTCATCGTAATCTTTGGTTGCTAAAATATCGAATAATGTTCCGTTGATTGTTCCTCTGTTTGCTTTTCTGTTTTCATACCATCTGAACTCTTCTTTTGTAAGGCTTTCGTCAAACATTCTTTTATCATATACGAAATCCCAGTAATCGTTGGTGATTCCTTCAACTGTAATGTGCTTGTCAACTTCTTCGATGTAGACTTCTTTTCCACGGTGTTCTTTAAAAGCGGCAATTGCTCTTCTGTGATTGTCAAGACCATAAACCACAAAGTCCAGGTCACTTACATCACTTTTTTGAAGGCCGGGCAGTATTGAACCTGAAATTCCTAAATGGTCATATGGAATGTCTGCTGTGAAATGGAAAAAGTCAGCAACATCCATTAATTTTGCAATCAATTCTGGATTTTTAACTTCTCCTCCTTCATCAAAAGTCTTTTTGAGGCCTAAAAGCCTTTCTTCAGGCTTTATTATTTTTTCAACTTTTTCCAATGGAACTCCCATCATTTCAACATTGGTGACTTCTGAAAAATACAGATAATCAGGATAGTTTTCACGTAAATATGAGTATGCCTCTTCAGACCCTACTTTTCTATAACGTTTGCCGTCTTTTTCACGGTCTCCTTCAGGATCAGGTACATATCTTAAAAAGGAAATTACTCTGTTTTCAGGGTGAATGTAATTTGTTGATGCGAAATACAAATCATCGCTTGTGTAGATAAAATCTCTTGTTCTTACTTGCTTCATAATTTTTACTCCTAGTTTTAATTTTTAATTTTAATTAATTAAAATTTTACTAATGTTGGCGTGTTTGTTTAGTTCATTATATGGATGTTATCTCTTCAAATTAAGTTTAGGTATTATGAATTTGTAATGGATAACTTTTTTTTTAACATTTATTTAAAATCAAATGTTAATATAATAGAAACACAATTTTTAAGAACTAACTGGTAAAATAACAAAACAAAAATTATTTATATTTTAGTCGATAAAATTTGTCAATGTGTTGCGAATATGAAATTTAGAAAAGAAATTATTATATTTTCATTAATAATAATATTCATGCTAATGTCTGCTGTTAGTGCAGAAGAAAATATAACTGTTGATGATGGAACCAATTCGAATTCAGATTACATTGAGTTAGGTTCTAATCAAGGTTATAATGAAAATAGTATTAGCGAGAATCCTGTCCCTGATGATAATGTCATTGATGATGATGAAAATATCTCAGAAGGTGGTATTAAACTGGATATTTATCCTGGATCATCGGATGGTTATGATGCCTCTATGGACTATGGGTTTAATGGTGCAGCTCATGCTGGTGCTTATTCAAATAAGAATATTGCTGTTCACAAATCATCTTTATATTCTCCTTATTCAAGGGGTGATGGTGCAGATGTTAGGGATAATGAATATGGTATTGATGGAATGCTTTCTAATTTTCAATCCTCTGATGATGGGGATATTGAAGCATTAAATGATAATATTTATGCCGAAGATTTTTTTGCACAAACATACTCCAGTTTCAGTGAATATTCTGATTATTTAAATTGGGATTCATTAAAAAACTTAATTGAAGAAAATAAAATTGGAGAGGTTTTTAATAGCAACATCCCTGTTTTTGATTCTATAACAATCAATTATTTGAAATATGGTCTGATTAATTTTATGGATGCTGGGGCGAAATATGTTGAGTTCTCTGTAGTGAATTTAATTGATGTAGATGCATTTCTTGATATTTTTGATAAAATCATGAACTCGCCATCCACTCATGAGGTAATGACTAATATTCCATCATCCAATTATAATCCAATGTTGAGAAACGATAAATATTATTCTAATTATTCAGATTACGGTTTTTATCAAGATATAGATTTGATAATAAATTTATATGATTTGAATGATGAAATGGAATTATTTATGAAATCTGACAGTAATATTTCGGATATTCTGATTATTCAGGACAATATAGAGTTAATTAATCAAACATTTGATTTAAATTTAATACGTGATGTTTGTATTAATTCATATAATCTGGGATCTGATTTAAATTCAATACATGATGTTTGTATTAATTCATATAATCGGGAATCTGATTTACACTCATCTTATGATGTGGCTTGTTGGCGTGATGCATATGACAATTCTGATAAAACTGCAGAAATACAAAGTTTTAAATTTAGCCAACAGACCACTTGTTTATCAAGCAATATATCACAAGATATTCAACATACTTTTTATCATATGATTGGATGTGAATGTACTAACACCAGTTTCACTAAACAGTTTAATAGTTTTGATAATATTCCAAAAGTTAGTGAATTTGACACCATTGCCAGTGCTGAACAAGAAGATAACCACGATTATGTTCTCTTTAAAAAATGTAATGTCAATTCTCCTTTTATTGTAGAAAATACTTCTATTTTTGCATTATTTGGAGTAATTGAAATCACAATCCCTTAAAAAAATTTTAGGGATTTTCCCACTATTTTTATAAAATATTTAAATTAATGAAAAATATTTTTTCTTAATTTTAAATATTAGAAATAATTTTTTTAGCTTGAATCCTATTATTTTTTTATAAAAATAACTGTGCTAAAAAATGGCAGTTTAATATTTAAAATATTTCATTTAAAGCTAAAAACATTATTTCTAGTTTTTAAAGAGAATTAGGAATAAAAATTAAAATCGAGGTGAATAAATGAATTCTAAAACTAAGATGATTATATTTTCATTGTTTATCTTGGTGTTGTCAATTTCAGCAGCAAGTGCGCATGAAAATATAATAGCAGATGGAAACGACGCAATAAATGATGGCATGATAAGTATTGGCAATTTGGATGATGATTCTGAGGATGGTTGGGATGATAGTTTAGACGATTTGGATGATGAGGACTGGGATGATAGTTTAGACGATTTGGATGATGAGGACTGGGATGATAGTTTAGACGATTTGGATGTTGGTTTTGATGATTTGGATGATGAGGACTGGGATGATAGTTTAGACGATTTG